>JBGTKR010000490.1:0-3812 GCA_041744535.1 Pyrinomonadaceae bacterium | reverse complement strand
CGTCTGGGTCGGCTTTATCGCACTTTTCGGAACTGCCGTGCAGACGGGTGTTGTGATGGTGATTTATTTGGAAGAAGCAGTCGAGAAAAAACGCAAAGAACTCGGTGCTTTGGATAAGAAGGATTTGATGGAAGCCGTCATCGAAGGTGCTTTGCTGCGTCTGCGTCCGAAAGTTATGACCGTTACGACCGTCGTTGCCGGACTTCTGCCGATTATGTGGAGTACTTCGACGGGTGCGGAAGTGATGAAACCGCTCGCAACTCCGGTTTTAGGCGGAATGGTTTCATCGCTTCTGCACGTTTTGATTATTACGCCCGTGATCTTTTACTGGATTCACGAGCGAAGATTGGGTAAAGAAAACGCTTTGCCGGAAGCTGAAAATATTTATGTGGATGGAGAAAATGAGTAAAGAAATAAAGAAAAATTTAACAGGGAGGAAGATGATGAAAGGGATTTGCAAAAGCAGATTTCAGATTTCAGATTTCAGATTTCAGATTTCAGAAAATTCCTGTAAATCCTCTTCATCCCTGTTAAAAAAATCTGTGTCTATCTGTGCAAATCTGTGGTTGATTCTCTTTGTCTTAATCTTTTTCGTTCCGAATCTACAAGCACAAATTGCAATTGAACCCGCAGTTGAAAAAGTCGAACCACAGCAAATTATGCCCGAAGTTAATTTAACCATCGGGCGTTATCTGGATTTAATTAACGGCACTACGGCAGATGAGGCGGTGAAAATCGCACTTGAGAATAACGGTGAAATTCGGGCGTTGCGTGATGAATTGGAATCGGTAAAGGCACAGATCACGCAAGCCGAACTCAAGCCGAATCCGCGTTTGAATATCAGCGGAAGTCAGGAAGGAATTATCGGAAACCGTTACAGCGTCGGGGCTTCGGTGATGCTGCCGCTCGAACTCGGCGGACGACGCGGAGCAAGAATCGAAGTTGCCGAAGCACAATTCAAAGTGCGTGAAGCGGTTCTTGCAAATAGCGAACGAAATCTAGCGGCGGAAGTTCGTTTGAAATTCGGCGAATCTTTGGCACTTATTGAGAAGCTGAAATTTCTTGAGGAATTAGTGGCAAATGTTGAGCAGGGATACAAACTTATTTCGGCAAAAGTTGACGAAGGAAGCAATGCACCACTTGAGCAGAATATGAGCGTTGTCGAATTAAACCGTATTCGCTCGATGCGTGAAATGGCGGTGGCGAATGTTGAAATAAAACTGCTCGAACTGCGGAATTTGATGGGGCTTGAGCCGAATGAAATTCTGCGACTGAACGGAGATTTTGAAAATCTGCTCGCCGGACTTCCGCCCGAATCAATTGCCGTCGAACAAGCGATTACACAGCGTCCTGATCTGGAATCTTTGCGTTTGACACTCGGTTTGGGAAATGCACGGCTTGAGCAGGCACGTTCCGAAGGTCGGCTTGATGCGGGAGTTTCACTTGGTTTTCAGCGTATGACGAGGGTTCAGCCGATGATCTCAAGTCGAAACCCTATTCAATTAAGTCCTCAGCTTATCGGCGAGAATTTTATAACTTTCGGCGTTGATCTGTTGCTGCCCGTCCGCAATAAAAATCAGGGAAATATCGAATCCGCATCGCTTGAAATAAATGCCGCAAACAAGCGTCTGGAATTCGGCGAATTAACTATTCGACGCGAAGTTGCCGCCGCTTACACACGATTTACAGGTGCGGCTCGTGCGTTGGCGATTTATCAGGTCGGTGTGCGAAATCAGGCAAAGCAAAATTTGCAGGTCGTCTGGCAAACTTACGCACTCGGCGACAAGGATTTGCTCGATTACATCGGCGAAGAGCGTAGATATTTGGAACTCGAAACTGCTTTGATTGATGCCGAACTGGAAGTTTATCAAGCAAAAATTGAAATTTATCGGGCGTTAAATTCGCCGGAATTGATAGTGAAATAATTAAGGTCGGAACGCAGGCGACTCGCCTGCAACGAACGCCTATGCGTTCGGGCAAAGTTAGTTATCTTTAAACTTCATTTGCAACTTTAGAGTTTGCCAACTTTGTTTTCGTGCTATCGCACTCATTGCAGGCGAGTCGCCTGCGTTCCGACGAGGATAAAATGAATAACGAAAAAGAAAATCACGAAAGTATTTCTGATGAAACCGATTTGGTAATAGAAGAATCTGCGGATGAGATCGAGGTTGTCGAAGTTTCGGAAAAGCCGAAAACTTCAACCCGCAAAATTCTGATCGCAAGCATACTCGGCGTTTTGCTGATAAGCATCGTCGGCTTTGCGGCGTGGTCTTTTTTGCGAAACGGTGATGAAGGAAAACCCGTTCCCGCACCGAGGAATACGGCTTTCGGGGATGATAATTCGGGCGATAAACTGCCCGCCGGTGAACAGACGATCACTTTATCGGATGAGCAATTAAAAGCGGCGGGTTTGAAAATTGTAACGGTCGGCGAAACGCTCGATGCAGTTGCTTTGAGCGAAACGACGACGGGCGTTGTGCGGGCAAATGATTATGAGCAAACGCCGGTAATTTCGCAGGTTTCGGGCGTTATCAAAAGTATCAATGCGAACTTGGGACAATTCGTGCGACGCGGGCAGACGATTGCAACTGTTGCCAGCCAAGAACTTGCCGACACGCAAAGCAAATATCTTTCGATGAAAGCCGAATTAAATGAAGCCGAAAAGCGTTACAAAAGAGCTTTGAGTTTGTCCGACATCAGCGAAGAAAGCCGCAACGAATTGGACAAAACAACGGCGGATTTGAAAGCGGCGGAAGCAAAATTGACGGAAGCGAAAAGCAATTATGAACGCTCGAAAAAACTGGTCGAGATCGGTGCGATGAGCCGTCGTGAATTCGAAGTCGTAACAAGAGAATTAAAGGTTGCCGAGGCAAATGCTGCCGAGGCAAAAAATCGTTTTGATCGAGCGAAAGAACTTTTAAAAATTAATCCCGCACGAAAAAATGAGATTGATCAATTTTTAACAAAAGTGCGAAATCAACAGGCTGATATTGCTTCAGTTCGTGAAAAATTACTGGTTCTCGGTTTGCCAAAAAATAGAGTAAATTCTCTAAATTTGCCAAATCAAATTAGTGCAAATCTGCCGATTCCGTCGCCGATCACGGGGACGGTTACGGAACGGATTGCGAATCAGGGCGAAGTCGTTTCGATGAACGGAAAACTGGCACAAATCACAGACCTTTCAACCGTTTGGGTGATCGGGCAGGTTTACGAAAAAGACTTGGGACGACTGCGGATTGGAAGCGGTGCAAGTATTACATCGGACGCATATCCGGGCGAAGTTTTTCGTGGGCAAATTTCGTATATTGATCCGAACTTGGACGAAAGCACGAGAACGGCACAAGTCCGCATCGAGATTCCGAATCCCAATCAGAAGTTAAAAGTCGGACAATATGTAAATGTTGCCTATGCCACAATCGGCGGTTCGGAGAAAACCGCTCCGCTTGTTCCGAAAGCAGCGGTTCAGACAATCGGCGATCAAAAAATTGTGTTTGAAGCGACGGATGACCCGAAAATTTTTATCTTGCGACCAATTAGAATCGGACAGGAAAAGGAAAATGCTTATCCGGTTATCGAAGGGATTTTTGTCGGCGATAAGGTTGTAACGGATGGAAGTTTTCTGCTTCGGGCGGAATGGTTAAAGACAAATTCGAGTGGAATTTAGAAAGTAGTAAGCAGTAAATATTTACTGCTTATACGCAATATAGAAGAGCGTCCCGATAAAGTAAAATAATGTAGTTATTAGTTATCGAATTTAGAAGGAGGTTCTTTATGTGCGAAAAAACATTTGTCGGGCTGGATGTCCACAAAGA
>JBGTKR010000489.1:0-13879 GCA_041744535.1 Pyrinomonadaceae bacterium | reverse complement strand
GAAACGGTAATGCCGTCAACGCCCGAAACCGTAACGCCGTCCGCCCCCGAAACCGTAATCCCGTTTGCTTTATAATTAAGAAATCCGTCCACCCCGGAAACTGTAACGCCGTTTAGTCCGACAAACTGAACGCCGTCTGCACCGGAAACCGTGATCCCGTTAGATTTAATTACACTAATCCCCGCCGCCGCTGACTGAACGGCAAATGCACACAACAATAATAGACTGATTATTTTTCTCAGATGTTTAGAGAAGGTATCGGTTTTTTGAGCGGGGCTGGAAATCATTGTATTAATATAGTCCGGTTAAATCAAGTTTAGTTGTAACAGTTTAATTCAATTGTTTAAAAATATACCGCTTTTTTATAAATTTTGGCAATAATTATGCCATTTAATTATTCCGTAACTTCACGGGTTTTTTATCAAACATATTCGCTTTTTTCAAGGTTTTTAAGTATCAACACTTTACATATTATATTTAAAACTTGAGAAAAACTTGAGTTTTCGGAAAAAAATAAAAAAAAATCGCTTTCTTTGAGAAAATTCAAGTTTTTCTCAAGTTTTTAGTGATAAATTTTTCAGCATTATGACGATGCTTTATTCTTTCCACGAAAATCCGGATTTTAGTGAACAGGAAACTCAGTTTGAATTTGTTCCTTCGGCTAAAAAATCCAAAACCAAAAAAAGCGAAATACATCTGTTCGCCGAAAAACTCTGTGTGCCGGGGTTTGAAGATCAACTGATGCGTCCGCGGCTTAATGAATTGTTGGCAAAATCTCTGGCACAATTCGGAACAACGCTTGTTACGGGACGAGCCGGAACGGGTAAAACGGCTCTGGCATCGGACTTTGCCCGTCGGTATGAACGGGTTTCGTGGTATTCGATTGATTCGTCCGAAAGCGATTGGGAAATTTTTTCGCGGTACTTTACGGCGAGTTTTGATGAAAAAAATTTGAACATCGAAATTCCAAAACCGGCAAATGCCGACATTGAAGAAAATCTGGAAGAAATCGCCTATTTTACGGAGAGGTTGACAAGCGAAGTGGCTGAAATTTGTAAAGATAAAAAACATTTGATCGTGCTTGATGATGCACATTATCTATTTGATTCCGATTGGTTCACGACATTTTTCCATAGTCTGGTCAATTCTCTGACACCGAATATTCATCTGATAATTCTGTGCCGCGGAAACCCGTCACTTCCTCTCTGGCGGCTTCGTTCCAAACAGGTTTTGGGTGTGATTGATGAAAAAGTTCTGAATTTCAATTTTTCCGAGGCACAAGATTTACTCGGCAAATACGAAATATCGCCCGAAACTTCACAGGAAATTTACAATAAATCATTTGGAAGAATTTCAAAATTAAAAAAAATGGCAAAAACTTGTTCAAGTAAATGAGGGGTCGCGGAGTTTTTCAAGGCGGAAACCTGACAGTTATGGAGGGTGTTTTTTGGATATTGCCGGTTAATTCCCGAACGCACCCTCATTGACATTCGGGTTTCTGCCCAAAACTCCGCGACCCCTCAAGTAAATAACTTTTCCAAGTCCTCGAAAATATTTTTCGGTTATGCAATAATAATTCGCAGGAATCTATTAAAAACATAGTTATTTATTGTGAATAAAATGATGCAGAAGCCGAATTTTTTTCTGCGAACAAAGTTACTTCCTCCGCGTGCCGTGTCGGAACTTCTTTCCCGACCGCGTTTGACCGAAAGGTTAAAGGCAAACAATAATTCCTCAGTTACTTTAGTTGCAGCGGATGCCGGATGCGGAAAAACCACTTTGATTGCGGATTTTATACGAAATGAAGACCGCGAAGCCGTCTGGTATCAACTCGATCATACCGATGCCGATCCGTTCACATTTCTCGGCTACATCACACGCGGAATTCAAACCATAAATCCCGACTTCGGCGAAGCAACTTTATCTTATTTGACGGAAGCACAGGATGATCTGCATCAGCATCCCGAACGTGCGGTTGATCTGCTTTTAAATGAAATTTTTGACGGCATTGAACAGCCTTTTATATTGGTTCTGGATGATTATCACCACATCGGAAGTGAAACTATCGTGCATAAATTGGTTGATCGGCTTTTGCAGTATTCGATGGATCTGATGCACATTATAATTACCACACGGGATTTGCCGCCGCTGGCGATTATGAAACACCGGACAAAGCATTCGGCACTCGTCATTACCCGCGAAGACCTGCTTTTTACCGATGAAGAAGTCCGCGAACTCTTTAAAAGCACTTTAAATGTTGAATTAAAAGACGAGGAATTAGCCGAATACCGCGAGCGGACTCACGGCTGGATCACGGCTCTGCAGCTTATCCGTCAGGTTGCCGAACAGGAAATTTACACGCATTCGGAAAAATTCAAACCCGATCTGCAAAAGATGCTTCACCAATCGGAAAAGGACATTTTTGATTATTTTGCCGAAGAGGTTTTTTCGCGTGAATCCGAAGACATACAGGATTTGCTGCTGCATATTTCTCTGCTTGAATCAATTCCTTTAGAAACGTGCAGTAAATTATATCCCGCTAAAAGATGTTCGGCTGTTCTGCCGGAACTTCTGCAAAAAAATGTATTTTTAACCGTGGTCGGCGATGGAAATCAGACGGAGGAATACCGTCTGCATCCGCTTTTCAGAGATTTTCTGCAACGCCGTCTGCGTTCGGAGATCGGGCAGAAAAAAGTTTCCGCCGAAAGAAACCGCATTGCAAAATTTTTTCTCGAACAAAAACAGTGGGAAAAGGCTGTTCCGTTTCTGCTTGAAGCCGAAGAATTTGAACAAACCGCCGGGATAATCGCCGTAGAAGGCGAGGAATGGCTGGCGAGCGGTGCGATCATAACGCTTAAAAATTATATCAAGGCGATTCCTGCCAAATCTCTGGAAAAATTTCCGCAGGCTCTGCTGCATAAAGCGGAGATCGCACGCCTTCAGGGTGATCTGGATAAATCTTCAAATATTTTAAATAGTGCCGTAAAACTTCTGCATCAGCAAAAGGATAAACAGGGAGAAGCCGAAGCACTCTATTCGCTGGCGAGTCTTGCCCGCCGCAAAGGGAAAATTGCGGAAGCCTTTGAATTTTTGGACAAAGCGGAAAAGCTTGTGTCTGAAAATAGCGAAATTTTTATGAAATGTGCGAACATACGCGGGCTTTGTTATGCGGTTCAGGGAGATTGGGCGGAATCGGAAAGACAATTCCGTTTAGCTCTGGAACTTGCCGGAAAATTTTCCAACGATAAATTTTTACGCATCGCCGCCCATAATTTAGCGATCCCGATGGGTTTTCGCGGTGAATTCGGCGAGGCTCTGCGTTGGCTTAAAAAAATGTTTCGTGATGAAAGCAGTCCTCTGCCGCAGGAGGCTTACGGATATTTGAACATCGGCAGAATGCACGTTTACCGGGGTGAATTTGAAGAAGCCGATAAAAACCTGAAACGCTCGCTGGAACTTTCTCAGCTTTACAATCTGAAATCAATCCGCGGCGAAATCTTTGAAGCCTACGGTAGTTTCTATCGGGACACGGGAGATTTTCAGCAAGCCGTAGATTATTTTGAACGCTCCAGAACTGCTTATGAAGAAGCCGGGATCAGCCCTTTTCGCCACGAAGTCGAAGAAGAATATGCAAATTATTTTCTGATGCGTGGCGATACGGCAAAAGCCCGCGGACTTCTTGAACGTCTGCTTGAAGAGAGAAAAAAATTAAAAAGCGAATTCGGCATTAAAAGAGTCGAACTCGGATTAGCCGCCATCCGATTTTTGCAGGGCGAAACGAAAGGTTTGATTGATGAATTAAAGGAAATCTTAAAATTTCACAGCAAACAGAATTTGAATTTCGAGGAAGCACAGAATTCCCTGCTTTTAGCGAGAGTTTATTATTCGATGGATAAAAGGAAGGAAATGCTCGACGCTTTGCAGAGAACGCTCGATCTGACCGCCCGTCTGGATTATGAATACTGGCTGAAAACAGAAATTCAAAAACATCCGAAGTTCTTCGCCGATGAGGATGTATTGGAAAAAATTCCGCTCGATCTGCGTGAAAATCTGCCTGAAACTTCCGCCGATAAAAAAGCCGCCGCCGCCGTTACCGTTAATGAAAACGTCAAACCGCTCAACGATCTGACGGTTAATCTACTCGGTTTTGTGGAAATTTACAGGGATAAAACGATTCCGCTTGCATCGGATGCGTGGACGACAAAGCGTGCGAGAGATATTTTCTGCTACATCGCTTCAAGCCGCCACCGCCGTGTAGAAAAAGATATTTTGATTGACGCTTTTTGGGGCGAAGAGGATTTTAAAACAATCGAAAAGAATTTTCACCCGACGATCTCGCACATCCGCAAAGCCTTAAACTCAAATCAACCCTTTAAACAGAATTTTCTGGTTTTCCGCGACGGTGCTTATCAATTAAATCCCGATCTTTCTTATTCGATTGACACGGAAGATTTTGAAAATTTATTAACCGAAGCCGAAAAAGCAAAACGCGAAGACAACACGGAGAAATTCCGCGAAACGGTTGAAGCCGCACACGGAGTTTACCGCGGCGAATTTATGTCGGGAGTTTACGACGATTGGGCGGAAGAACGCCGTATTTATTACGCCGAACAGCACTCGCGGCTTTTAAATAACTTAGCTCAAATCTCATTTGAACAGGAAGATTTTGCAAACTCACTAAAATACGCCGGAGAACTCCTGCGGGAAGACCCTTTTCGTGAGGACGTTCATCAACTCTTAATGAAAACTCTCGCCGCTCAAGGAAAACCTGCCGCCGTGCAGAAACAATTTGAAACCTTAAAGAAACTTCTCGACGAAGAATTAGGCGTTGAACCTGCCCCCGAAACTATCGAAACTTACCAATCTCTACTCAATTAATCTCTTTTTCCGATCTCAAAACTTTAAGTTTCAAAAATTCTCAAGTTTACCTCAAGCCTTGAAAATAACCGCTCAAGTTTTTCTCAAACCTTAAATACTAAACTTTTCTACAGAATTTGAAAATAAAACATTTTTGAGAAACAAAAGAGGAGAGAAGAACAGTGAAAACCCAATTAAACCAAACAATACGCAGATTTTTTGTTCTAGTATTTGTTGCTGTAATAGCAAGTATTTCGGCAATGCAGATCAATGCGGCAGCCTTGAGTCCGACGCTGCAAAACAAATTAAGCGGCTTGGCTGACGGAGCGGATGTCGGCTTGAGCATCGTAGCATTTAACACGGATGCAAACGGTCTGCAGGAAGGTCATTTGAATATTTTAAGAGGCATCGGGATTACGGCGGGGGAAACATTTCCGACTTTGGGAATGGTCGTAATGCCTCTGACGGCGGGGCAGGTGCGGGCTTTGGCGAATAATAATCAGGTTCGTTCGATCTGGTCGAATGACAAAATGTATTATTACATGGAAGAAGCCCGCATAATGACCGGCGTTGATAAAGCGGAAATTGACCGTGATTTTATGGCTCTGAACGGTGCGATGCCCGTCAATGGCAACGGAAACTTCAGCATAATGGTAATTGATTCGGGAGTTGACGCAACGCACGAAGATTTAAAATTCGGTCCGAAAGTTATTCAAAATGTGCAAACCGCAGTAGCGGCGGGAACGCTTAAAGGCTTTACAACAAATGTTTCGGTTGAAAACGTGCCGAATACGGATCAATCCGTCGGACACGGAACGCACTGTGCGGGAATTATCGGCGGAACGGGAATTCGTTCGGGCGGAAAATACAGAGGCGTTGCACCGGGTGCGAAAATTATCGGTTCGGGTTTAGGTGCGGCACTTTTTGTAATCAACGGTTTAGCCGCCTGGGAATGGGGCTTGGCTAATCAATACCGCTACAACATCAAAGTTATCTCCAATTCTTACGGAAGTGCGGGAGCGTTTAATCCGAACAACCCGATTATGATCGCCTCGAAAAAGGCATATGATCGCGGAATCACAAGTGTTTTTGCAGGAGCAAACTCGGGTCCGGCAAAAGGCACATTTAATCAATATGCAAAAGCTCCGTGGGTAATCGGCGTGGCGGCAGGTTCAAAAGAAGGAATGCTGGCGGATTTTTCATCACGCGGCACGCCGAAAGCGGAGCGTTTGGGAAACGCCGATCCGCTCGATGATTTTGATGCTCCGACAATTACCGCACCGGGAACGGGACGGGTTTTTGAAAGTTTTGCAGACCGTTTTACAACCGACATCGTTTCAACCCGTGCGACATCGAATTTAACTTCAAACGGATTAACCGCCGATACGGAATTGCCGCCCGGAATGCTTCCTTTTTATACGCAGATTTCGGGAACTTCGATGGCGACACCGTTTGTTGCGGGAACGATTGCTCTGATGCTCGATGCCGATCCGACGCTTACGCCGGATGAAATTAAACAAATTATTCAGGAAACGGCAACTCGTATGCCGGGCTATGAAGATTTTGAAGTCGGTGCTGGTTATTTAAATGCTTATGCGGCAGTTGATAAAGTTTTTAACCGCAATAAGCAATACGCAAATTTTCAAGATGTAAATTTCAATCTGAATATCGGCGAAGAACGCGAGCCGCAGCAAAATTTCAATATAGATTTTAATCCGGCAGGAACGCCGGGTGCGAATTCGGCAAACTCGACCGGATTTACGGTTGAAGAAGGAATGAATGTTTTAGACATATACGCAAATGCGGAAATTGATTTTGTCGGTGAAACAAATCTTGTCGGCTTGATCGCATATGCTCCCGACGGCACGACTTATTCGAGCGGAATTGATCTGCCGGTTTTGGGCAGCACGGTTCGGCAAATTGTCGTTAAAAATCCGTTGCCGGGAGCGTGGCGGCTTGAAGTTCGCGGGGCGAGAGGCTTGGCGGCGGTGCCGGGCGTAAGTTTGCCGACCAGCGGTGCGGCGGCTCCCGGTCCGGTTGAAGGAACGATTTCGCAAATCAAATTTATTCTGCCGAATGTTGCCGATATTCAAGGACACGCTTCATTTGAAGATATTGATTTTGCTTTGAAAAACCGCTTGATTGACACATACAGCGATGGTTCATTCAGACCCGATCAACTCGTTACGAGAGAAGATTTGGCAAATTCACTGCTTCTAAATACGAATCTTCGACAAACGCTCGGTGCTGCTCCGAAATTCCCGGATATTTCGGGAGATTTTGCCAGAATCGCCGAAGCCGTAACGACGAAGGGTTCAACCATCCGCGATTACGGTTTTACGTCAACGAGCATAATGACTGCCAGCAGTTCATCCTTTAACGGTGCGGAAAATATCAATCGTCTGAATATTGCGGTGGCATTTATTAAAGCACTCGGACACGACGAAGCCGCAAAAAATCTGGCGGGTTCAACCGTTACATTTAACGGCGTGCCGCTTTCGGATAATGCTCAAATTCCGGCTAATTTACGCGGATATGTTCAGCTTGCGATTGATAAAGGTTTGTTTGAAGCATTTCCGGCGGAAGTTAAAAGACTGCCGAACGGAACATTTCAAGCCTTGCCGGGACCGCGTTTTGAACCCAACACAAACGTAACCCGTGCGGATTTGGCGAGCAGACTGAAAAATTACAGAGGATTATTCACCACCGGCGGATAATAATTTAATAAACAGGTTTCGCTCGATCTTGAGAGGGTAGCGGGCGGAAACACAGCGTGAAATATAGAGTGGGGCTTTATATTTCACGCTATTTTTTTACCAACTCAAGCATTTTCAAGTCTGCCTCAAGTCATAAAAAAGCAGATTCAAGTCTTTCTCAAGCAGCAGCATTTATATTTATAACCATAGAAAGAGTTACCAAAAATTTTATTAAAGAAACAACGAGAGGAGAAAAAAAAATGAAACGCAAGGAAATGTTGGAAACAAAAGAAACTTTAACAAGATTATTCGCCGGATTTGCGATCTGGGCAATGATTATTACGGGATTTGTAGTTCCTTTTAATACGGCACAAGCCGCTAATAAAAAAGGAACGTCCGCAATGGAAAATATTTACAGACGATCTGCACCGGATTTTGATTTGAACTTATCGCGTAATTTGCAGAATTTAAGAAGTGCGACGAGCGATCAGATAACGGCTTTGGACGCATTAAAATCGGCAGCCAATTCGCCGAATATGCAGGTGCGTTGGAACGATTTCGGCGGTTCGCCGGATGCAGTTTACGATTTTGCCAGTGAAGCATTTTCCGGCACACCGGAAGAAGCGGCACGGGCTTTCGTTTCAAAAAACTCGGCTCTTTTCGGCGTTTCCGATGTAAAGAATTTAAGAGTTTTCAGCGAGCGTCAGGCGTTGGGCGGTCATCTGGTGCGTTTCCAGCAGACATTTAATGACATCGCCGTTCAAGGCGGCGGAATCGGCATTGTGATGAATAAAGATAATCGGGTCATAATGGCTTCGGGTCCTTTCTTTAGAAATGTAAACGTCAATACTTCTCCTTCGATCACAGCCGAAGAAGCCAAACAATATGCAAGTGCCGATCTTAATCAGTTCAAGGTAAATCTGCCGGAAGCTATTACAAATCTACTGCAAAACGGTTTAAATATTTTAACTAAACAGGCTGAGGCGGTAAGTAACCTGAAGCCGCAGCTCGGAATTTATCCGACGGCTGACGGTTATAAATTGGTTTGGAAGGTTGCGAAGTTTTCAACCAATCCTTTCGGGCTTTATCTCGTTTCGATTGATGCACACACGGGCGAACTCGTCGCCAGAAAGGATTTTGTGGATTTTCAGTTGCCGGAAGTTCCCGCAACTCCGGTTTCGAGTGCTTTGCCGTTCACGGCGGACATTTATCCGAAATATCCGACGATCACGGACGAATTAAAAGATCAGGGTATTATCAGCGACTGCAGCGGAATTCCGTGCGGACAGGAAAGAGTCAAACTCCGCAAATTCCATCCGACAAACACAACAACCGGACAAAATGGAACTTTGACCGGAACGCACGCACTTATCAATAACGCTTTGGTTTCAAAACAGCCGTTTCCGCAAGCCGCACTCGGAACTTGGCATTTCCGCGAAAACAATCCGACCAACTTTGAAGCCCGCACGGATGAGCAAAACCAATTAGCCGAACCCGCTGAACATCAGGACGAGATCAACGCATTTTTCTTTATTACATATTTGCTCGAATACGTTGATTATCTGCACGTCGGCGGCGATCCCGGCACATTCGGTTCGCAAGGTGCTTTCCCGAATGACTATCCGAACAAAACCAATCCTTTACCCGGAACGGTTCATATTCCGAACATATTTATCGGTTTGGATGCGGCGGCGGGCAGACTGCCCGATCCGACAGACCCGGATTTTGCAGCGAAAGTTTTAGGGTTGGATAATGCCTTTGCACTCAATTTAACCAGTATCATCGAATCTTTAACCGATACGAAATCTCCGGTTGTCGTCAATCCGACATCATACGGACACGGATTTTACTTTAATGATTTGGCTTTGGAAGGAACAGTTCCGTATCACGAAGGAATGCACGCGATCACTTCGCCGATTGCCGGTCTTGAAGGAATCGAAGGCGGAGCATTAAACGAAGGTCAGGCGGATATGTGGGCATTCACGATTATTGACAGTCCTTCACTGGGCGATTATGTCGTCAATGCAAAAGGCTACCGTGATCTGTTGAGAGATCGCGGACGCAATCCCGATTCGGTTGCCTACATACGCAGTGCCGAATCAACCTTGAAATATAGTGATATTGCAACTTTGATTGACCGGACAACCGGACAACCGGATTTTGAAGAGCATTATGACGGCGAAATCTATATGTCAACAATGTGGGACATCCGCGAAATGCTCAACCGCGTCTATCCCGAAAATACTTCGTATAAACGCCCGCAGCCGAAAGACGGTAAAGCTGAAAAAGTAATTACCAAAGGAACGAACATCTTTGAACGTCAGTTCTTAGGCTCAATGTATATTCTCGGAACGACATCACCGGATACGCTTGTCAAAGCACGCGACGCGATGATTATTGCCGATCAGATGCTTTATTCAACCGATTCGACTGATCCGAAAGCACCGGGCAAACACCGTGCGATGATCGAGCAGATATTTGCCGCACACGAACTCGGCGTAAATGCTTTGGAAGTTACCGGCGGACGTGCGACGATTTCAACCCAAGTTACACCTTTTGCCGGAAATCAAACTGCACCGGCAGCACCCGGAGGCGTTAAAGTTGTTCCTGCATCAACCCGCACAAATCAGGTTACGTGGAAAGCGGTTGATAATGCAGTTGCTTATGAAATTCTGAAACGCAAAAAAGGTTTTGAAAATAAACGCGAACCGAACGGGCTTCGTGAATATAACGACGGCGATAGTTCGACAACCGGATTCCAGCACGTAGATTACATTGACGGCGACAAAACTTCTTACACCGACAGAGGTGATATTCAGGAAGTTTTTGCACCGCGTGGCTTGGATAATCCGTTTGATTGGGAATATGTGGTTCGTTCAGTAAGTATTGCTGATAACGGGCAACTCGGTTTCTCCGACTTTTCGGGCGGAACAGAATCCAGATTGAAGCGTCAGAATTTAACCAATCAGATTGATTCGGCAATTTCAAATGTAACTTTTGCAGGCGGCGTATTTGCTTTTGATAACACTTTAACAAATGCACGCGGTGCGAAGGCAACCGACAAAACGGTCTATAAACCGATTGAATTCCAGATCGAAAATATTTCAAACCCGACCGTAACGGTTAAAAATGCAGACGCTAATGGCAATACATTCATCTATAACGAAACGCTTAC
The DNA here is from genome assembly GCA_041744535.1 of Pyrinomonadaceae bacterium. Lineage (GTDB taxonomy): Bacteria > Acidobacteriota > Blastocatellia > Pyrinomonadales > Pyrinomonadaceae > Aridibacter. Next base: position 3,151 of record JBGTKR010000489.1, on the reverse strand, counting down.
TCTCGGTGCAAGTTCGAGTGCAAAACGGCTTGAATTCAACAATCCGAATGCACAGTTATTCACCTTCGATGCAAGAATCTTTGCCAATGCTTATGCAAGTTCGACAGTCGGCAACGGCTCGCAAGATACGGACGGAACGAGCAATCCACCCGCTCCGGTAACCTATTCGATCTTTACGCAAACCGACACCGGAGCTTTGCTTGCCGGAGAACCGACCGCGACAACCGGAACAAGTGCAACCTGGGGCGATCCCGCATTTAAGGGAATCACCTGGGAAGATGTCGAGATCATCACGCAAAGCGATGCGATTTCTCTGGAAGCAACTTTGAGTTCGACGACGGGCGTTGACCTCGATTTCGAGTTACGCACGGTTGACGGACAGGTTCTTTCGAGTTCGGGCAACATTGATGCAAACGAATTCGTTTCATCGGCTGTTAAACCGAATACGAAATACATCCTTCGCGTAATGGGCTTTACCAACGGTCCGGCTGATTTTACAATCGTCAGTAATCAGCTTCTGCCCGAAGGTTCAGCCAATGAGAACGGCGGAACGAGAACGGGAAGCGGCGGCGGACTGAATCCGTATGACACGACCAAGGACGTTGTTTCAGGTCTGGTTCGCTTTACGGTCAATCCGATTACGAAAACCGTTACACTTCAACTCATTAACTAAATCGAGTTGATATAAAAATCAATCTGCCTGATGTTCACGATTATCGTTCTCCTGTTCGATAAAAGTAAACATCAGGCAGATTGATTTTTATCTTATTATCTGGAAACTTTGGGGATATTTATAAAATTTTCATACCAGATTTGAAAAACGAGCAGAGTCCAGAGTTGTTTATAATTATTTGCCGTGCCTTGTTCGTGTTCGCTTATCAGTTTTTGCACGAATTTGTCATTGAAAAAACCTTGTTTTATCAAGCGTTCGCTTGAAAGCATATCGTGCAGAAGCGGATTCAAATCTGATTTCAGCCATTTTGCTACAGGAATTCCGAAGCCTTTTTTCGGGCGTTTGGTGATTGATTTCGGGAGCAGTTCGTTGACGGATTTTTTAAGGATATATTTTGTCGTATTGCCTTTTAATTTGTATTCAAAGGGGAGCGACGCGGCGAATTCGGCGACGTGATGATCTAGAAAAGGTGCCCGAACTTCAAGCGAAACCGCCATACTTGCACGGTCAACTTTGGTAAGAATATCTTCCGCCAGATAAAAATTCATATCCAGATACTGCATCTGCTCAATTTCATTTTCGGCGTTGCAGTTTATCAACAGTTTTCGGGCGGATTTATAAACGTCTAAATTCTCAGTGGCGGATAAAACATTTTTGCTGAGAAGTTCCTGTTTTTCTTCCGCAGAAAAAGAACCGAACCACGAATGATGCCGCTCAACCCGGTCATATTCGGCGGACGAAACGAAACGCTTGGCTTTGTAATCGAATGAAAGATTGTCGGTGCTGACGGCTAAATTATTGACAAACGGCTCGATCACGCCGGAGCGGACAAAACGCGGGATGGCATCATAAACCTTTGCCATTTTATGCCCGAAATACATCGGATAACCCGCAAAAATCTCGTCCCCGCCGTCACCGCCGAGTGCTACCGTAACGTGCTTGCGGACAAAACGCGAAAGAAGAAATGTCGGCAAAAGCGAAGCGTCCGCCAACGGTTCATCCAGCCAACTTCCGATTTCGCCGATCAAATCTTTGGCGGTTTCAACGCTCAAAATATCTTCAAAATGCTCCGTTCCGAGATGTGCCGCAACCTCGCGTGCATATTTTGATTCGTCAAAGGAATCTTCTTCAAAACCAATCGAGAAGGTCTTTACTTTCTGCGTCGAATGCCGTGCCGCAAAAGCCGCCACCGCCGAAGAATCAACGCCGCCCGAAAGCAGAACACCGAGCGGAACATCGGAGATCAGACGAAGTTTGACCGATTCGGATAAAAGTTCCCGAAGTTCTTCCGCAGCTTCATTAACGGACGGTTTTTTATCCTTTTTCTGAAAACTCAAACGCCAGTAACGAATCGTTTTGACCTTCCCGTTTTCCCAGATCAAACGATGTGCGGCGGGCAGTTTATAAATTCCTTCATAGATCGAAAGCGGTGCGGGAATATAATCGTAGGAAAGATAATGCTGCAAGGCTTCGAAGTTTATGTTCGGAGATATTTCAGGATGGGCGAGCAGAACCTTCGGTTCGGAAGCGAAAAAAAGTTTGTCGTTAATAATGCCGTAATAGAGCGGTTTTTCGCCGAATCTGTCGCGTGCGAGAATTAGTTTATCGAGTTTTGTATCCCACAAGGCGATGGCAAACATTCCATTTAAAACATCCAAAAACGCTTCGCCGAGTTCGTCGTATAAATGCGGGATGACTTCCGTGTCCGTTTCGCTGGTAAACTTATGACCGCGTTTTTCCAAGCCTTTTTTTAATTCCCGAAAGTTGTAAATCTCGCCGTTCATAATGGCGACAACCGATTTGTCTGCATTCCAGACGGGTTGTTCGCCGGTCTTCAAATCAATAATTGCCAAACGCCGCATTCCGAGTGCTACGCCCGTTCCGAGCCAGATTCCTTCCGAATCCGGTCCTCTGTGCCGCATCCGGTTGCACATCGAATTCAGTATTACTTCGTCGCCGAAGATCGGCGGCTGTTCCGAATCTAAATTTGCCCAACCTGCAATTCCACACATAATTTGATTTTAGATTTTAGATTTTGGATTTTGGATTAACTGTTTGCTGTTCTATGGCTGAACTTGAAAAACCTATTTTCTCGCGGACGGAATAGATCGCCTTGTCCTGCGATTCGTGATAAGTCCGTACGAGAAGTTCCGCGAGCAGTCCCATCAGGAAAAACTGAACGCTGATTGCTAATAAAACGATGGCGATCAACGGCAGAGGTGTTAAAATAAATGATACGCCGTAAACAAGTTTAAGAATAAACGCCCAAATTCCTGCAAGTATAGAAATTATAAACGCGATCAGACCGAAAGAGCCGAAGACATATAAAGGTTTTGTTTGATAAGAAGCTAAAAATTTTATGGTAATCAAATCAAAAATCACCTTGATGGTGCGGGAAAGTCCGTATTTAGATTTTCCCATCGTTCGCGGATGATGTTCGACGGGAATTTCCGCAACTCTCGCTCCCGCCCAACTTGC
>JBGTKR010000488.1:0-5040 GCA_041744535.1 Pyrinomonadaceae bacterium | reverse complement strand
AATGGAAGACCGCGTTCCGCAAAACCGCATCTACCGCGTTTATCACGCACCGGCTTGGAAGGATAAAGAGGTTCAGTATTTGAGTTTGTTCGCAAGCGTTATGGCAGGTTCAAAGAGTTCGATCCTTGACAGACGACTTGTATATGAAAAAGAACTGGCGACAAATGTTTCCGCCGGAGTCAGCGACCGTGAATTGGGAAGTCTTTTTACCATTACGATGACCTTAAAAGACGGCGTGAAACCCGAAACGGCGGAACGTGAATTGGATTTGGCGTTAAATGAATTGCTTGAAAAAGGTGTTGATGCCGATGCGTTAAAGCGTTCACAAAGCCGTTTCCTTTCGGGATTCTTGCGTGGCAGCGAAAGGCTCGGCGGATTCGGCGGACGCTCGGATATTCTGGCGGAAAGTCAGACTTACGGCGGCGACACCGAAAGCTATTTGGACAAGCTGGAAATTCTTGCAAAAGCAACTCCCGCCGAAGTAAAATCTGCCGCGAACAAATGGCTCAAAAATAATTATTACACTATGCTCGTCAAACCTGCGGCGAATCTTTCGACGGAAAAAGTCGCCGTTGATCGTAGTAAAGTTCCGCCGCTTGGCGATGCTCCCGATGTAAAATTCCCTGAAGTTCAAAGGGCGAAGTTAAAAAACGGTTTAAATGTTCTGCTGCTCGAAAGACATTCCGCACCGATTGTTAATGTAACGCTCGCGGTTGATGCGGGTTCGGCTTCCGATTCGGCGGAAAAAGCGGGATTGGCAACGCTGACGCTCGACCTTTTAGATGAAGGAACAAAATCCCGCAACGCCTTTCAAATCGTTGACGAACTGGATTTACTCGGAGCAAGTTTAAGCACGGGAAGTTCACTCGATATGTCTTTTGTGCGTTTGCAGGCGACTTCGCAAAATCTGAAATCTTCGCTCGGAATTATGTCTGATGTCGTTTTGAATCCGGCTTTTCCTGCCGACAAATTCGACATTCAAAAACAACGTCGTTTAGCAAATATCGGTCAGGAAAAAGCTCAGGCAAACGCTCTCGCCTTCCGCATTATGCCGAAAATTCTCTACGGCACGAATAACGCTTACGGCAAACCCGCATCGGGATTTGAAAACACGGTTGAAAAACTGACACGCGATGATCTGATGAAATGGCACACCGAATGGTTCAAGCCCGGAAGTTCAACCGTGATCGTTACGGGCGACACGACGCTTGCCAAAGTTTTGCCGATGCTCGAAGAAGCGTTCAGCGGTTGGAAAACGGGGACTGCTCCGCAAAAAAATCTGTCGAATGTTGCTAAAACTACGGGCAAAAAAATATATCTGATAGACAAACCCGACGCTCCGCAGTCAACGATTATTGCCACGCACATTTCCGAAGCCAACGGACAAGCGGAAGACCTTGCAAGCGAACCGCTTTTCCGAAACTTCGGCGGAATGTCCACTTCGCGTTTGAATCGCAATTTGCGGCTCGATAAACATTGGAGTTACGGCACAGGCGGCGGTTTCAGAGATTCACGCGGTCAGCGTCCTTTTTATGTCATCGCTCCCGTTCAGACCGATAAAACAAAGGAATCAATGGTCGAAATCTTGAAAGAAATCCGCAATGTTTCGGGCGACAAACCGGTTTCGGGCGAAGAATTTCAAAGCATTATGCGAAATATGACTTTGCGTCTGCCGGGCAGATTTGAAACGCTTTCGGCTTTAGATTCGGCGGCGATAGACCTTGTTGATTACAAATTGCCCGACGATTACTGGTCAAAATACGGCGTAAATATGCGAAACCTGACCGAAGCCCAACTTGCCAACGCCGGACGAAAATTCGTGCGTCCCGATGAAATTATCTGGATAATCGTCGGCGATGTGGACAAGATCGAAAAAGGCGTGCGTGAATTAAATTACGGTGAAGTTGTTAAACTCGATGCGGACGGAAATCCCTTGAAATAATTCGCAGGTAAGATTTTTTTGCCCGCGAAAGAACGCGAAAAAAAGAGGAAGAATTTAACCACAGATAAATACTGATAAAATCAGATAAAGGAAAACCAAATAATAAATTTGAAGTTGCTGTCTTATCTGTTTTTATCTGTGCTATCTGTGGTTAAAATTCTTTTCTTACTTTCTGCGTTTTTTCGCGTCTTTTTGCGTTTTTTAGCGGGAAATATTTTCTTTTTCGGCTTTCCTAAAATTAAACGGTATGTGATAGTTTTGAATAACTCTTTTTGTTGCAAGGTTTATTGGGATGATTAAATTTGAATCGGAAATTTGTCAGGATTTTGAGAAATCCAGCCAATTAGAATGGCTTGAAACAAACGGCATCGGCGGGTTTGCCTGTTCGACGGTTTCCGGTGCGAATTCGCGTCGTTATCACGGGATTTTAACCGCCGCGACTCGTCCGCCTTTGGGAAGAGTTACGATGCTTTCAAAGTTCGAGGAAGTTTTGACGATTGACGGCGAAATTTTTGAACTTTCCGCTAATCAATATTCAAATATAATTCATCCGAAAGGCTTTCGGTATCTGACATCTTTTGAGCTTAATCCTTTTCCGATCTGGACTTTTAAAATAAACGGTATTGAAATCGAACGCCGGATTTTTATGGTTCACGGGCAGAATACGACGGTTTGCGTTTGGCGTGTGAAATCAAAGGTTGCGGGCAAAGATGCAGACGTGCGGCTTGAATTAAAACCGCTTCTGTCATTTGTTGATTATCACCGTTTGCAGCACGAAACTTCCGAGATAAACGGCGAATATATTGCGACGGAAAATTGCGTTTTGGTCAATCCTTTTTCGAAAACTCCCGAACTTTTTTTTAATCACAATTCTCTGGAAATAAGCAAAACGGGTTATTGGTATAAAAAGTTTGAGTACGCGGTTGAAAAACAACGCGGTTTTGATTTTCATGAGGATTTGTTTCAGCCTTTTACGCTGACTTTCGACTTACGACGAACTGCAACGATTATCGTTTCAACCGAACAGCAAAATTATGCAAACGCCGAGATTTTTGAAAAACAAGAAATTGAAAGACGCGAAGATTTAATCAAAATCGCCGAAGCAAAAGACGATTTCACAAAGCAGCTTGTTTTAGCCGCCGATCAATTTATCGTCAAACGCGGGCGTGGCGAAACGATAATTGCGGGGTATCCGTGGTTTTCCGATTGGGGACGCGACACGATGATCGCACTAAACGGTTTGACGCTCGCCACGAACCGCGAAGGCATCGCCAAAAATATCCTGCGTGAGTATTCAAAACATATTTCCGAAGGAATGATCCCGAACCGTTTCCCCGACGAAGGCGAAAAGCCGGAATATAATACGGTTGACGCAACGCTCTGGTATTTTGAGGCGATTCGGGCGTTTGTCGAGAAAACTGAAGATTATGATTTCGTTAAAGAAGAACTTTACGAAAAACTTGTCGAGATAATTTACCACCATCAAAAAGGCACACGATTCAACATCAAAATGGATGACGACGGACTTTTGTATGCGGGCGAAAACGGCTGTCAATTGACCTGGATGGACGCGAAATACGGCGACGAAGTTTTCACACCGCGAATCGGAAAACCCGTTGAAATTCAGGCTCTCTGGTATAACGCTTTGAAGATTATGGAGCATTTCGCCAAGGAATTCCGCGACAAAGACGGCAAATATCAATATAAGGAAATGGCAAAAACGGCGAAAAAATCATTTAACAAAGAATTCTGGAACGCGGACGAAGAATATCTTTATGACGTTGTAAAAGGCGACGAAAAAGATGCGTCCGTCAGACCGAATCAGATTTTTGCCGTCAGTTTGAAACATTCGATGCTCAGTATGTTCCGTGCCAAAAAGGTCGTGCAAAAGGTCGAACGCGAATTATTTACGCCGGTCGGCTTGCGTTCACTTTCGCCCGATGACCCGAATTATGAAGGCATCTATATCGGCGATCCGTATAAACGCGATTCCGCTTATCATCAAGGCACGGTCTGGGCTTGGCTGGTGGGAGCGTTTATTACATCGCTCGAAAGAACATATCCGAAAGGACGCAAACATCGGCAATATGTTGATAAAATTCTGGAAGGCTTTGAAAATCACTTACGTGATGAAGGAATCGGACAAATCTCGGAAATCTTCGACGGCGATTTTCCGCACGAACCACGCGGATGCTTTGCCCAAGCATGGAGCGTTGCGGAAATTCTGCGTGTAATTAAATAAATGGCACTATTTACGATTTGATGTTTGTGATTTATAATTTTTGTATGGGAACTTTTAAGATTAAATGTAAAGTTGAAAACATTACTAACCGTGAAAAGTCTGCAATAGTTCCGCAAATGTTGGTTGACACAGGAAGCGAATACACTTGGATTTCCGCCAAAACTTTAGAAAAACTCGACATCGAACGCGAAAAAAAAGACTTGCCCTTCGTAATGGCAAACGGACAACAAATCACCCGCAGCGTCGGCTTTGCAATACTTCGTTATGATAAGTTTTTCACCGTTGACGAAGTAGTATTTGCCGAAAAAGGCGATCTGTTATTACTCGGAGCAAGAACGCTCGAAGGCTTAAATCTAACGGTTGACTCAAACAAAAAAAAACTCGTCGCTTCCGGTCCGCTTCCTGCGGCATAAGTTTTTCGCAAACGCATATTAAACGAAACGAGTAAAAATCTTGACGGATAATTTGAATGGTATAAAATAACTGTATGACCGAAGATAAAATAATCTTGATGCAGATTCAGCAACTTCCCGAACAACTAAGGCAGGAAGTTTTGCATTACATTGAATTTTTGAAACAGAAATACGCCGAGCAAAATCAGAAAAATCAAAACCGAAAAGCCGGAAGCCAAGAAGGAAAATACGAACTCGCCGCTGATTTTGACGCACCGCTTGAGGATTTTGAGGAATATATGTAAATGCAATATCTGATTGATACTCACGTTTTTCTGTGGTTCGTTTCCAACGCCAAAGAACTCAGCCAAACCGCCAAAACACTTATCGAAGACGGCAATAACGAAATTTTCCTGAGCATCGCCAGCCTTTGGGAAATATCCATCAAAAACTCACTCGGAAAA
>JBGTKR010000487.1:0-3540 GCA_041744535.1 Pyrinomonadaceae bacterium | reverse complement strand
AGCAATCGAAATGAAATCGTGCAAAATAATTAACGTAAAACTCGGACGAGTCGGCGGATATACGCAAGCAAAACTGGTCGAAGAAGTTTGCCGAAATGCCGAAATCCCAGTCTGGTGCGGCGGAATGCTCGAAGCGGGAATTGGGCGTTCACACAATATCGCAATGTCAACACTCGCTGGTTTCACTTTGCCCGGCGATGTTTCCGCGAGCCTTAGATATTGGCACGAAGACATTATCGAACCCGAAGTTTCCATCACGGCAAACGGAACAATCATCGCTCCCGAAAATGCGGGAATCGGTTTTGAAATTAAACGAGATAGGATTGATAATTTAACAGTTAGGAAAAAGACATTAAACACATAGAAACATAGAAAACATAGAAAGAGATAAAAAAAATAAAGATTAATAAAAGCAATTTAAAAATCTATGTTTTCTATGTTCCTATGTGTTTAAAAAATGTTTTAATATTCATATATGAGTAATCACGAACCAAATAAAGTAATTTTTTCGATGGTCAAAGTGAGCAAGTTTTACGATAAAAAACCTGTTCTCAAAGACATTTATTTATCATTTTTTTACGGTGCAAAGATCGGCGTTCTCGGACTGAACGGTTCGGGGAAATCTTCGCTTTTGAAGATAATTGCGGGCGTTGATACGGAAATCAACGGCGAAGTTGTTTTCTCCGACGGATATTCGGTTGGATATTTGGAGCAAGAACCGAAACTGGACGAATCGAAAACGGTTAAGCAAATTGTCGAAGAAGGCGTGCAGGAAACGGTTGATCTGATGGCGGAATTTGAAACTATTAACGCTCAGTTTGCCGAAGAAATGGACGACGACGAAATGGCTCAACTTCTTTCGCGGCAAGGTGCGGTGCAGGACAGACTCGATCAATTGAACGCCTGGGATATTGATTCGCGTTTGGAAATGGCGATGGACGCACTTCGCTGTCCGCCGCCGGATGCGAAGATCGAAAATTTGTCGGGCGGAGAAAAACGCCGTGTCGCTTTGTGCCGTTTGCTTTTGCAAAAGCCTGATATTTTATTGCTCGATGAACCGACAAATCACTTGGATGCAGAAACTGTTGCGTGGCTTGAACAGCATTTGCAGAAATACGAAGGCACGATCATCGCTGTAACGCACGACAGATATTTCCTTGATAATGTCGCGGGTTGGATTCTCGAACTTGACCGCGGCGAAGGAATTCCCTGGGAAGGAAATTATTCGTCGTGGCTTGAGCAAAAGCAAAAGCGTCTGGCGGGTGAATCGAAAACGGAAGACAAACGACAAAAAACTCTGGAACGCGAACTCGAATGGATTCGTATGTCGCCGAAAGGTCGGCACGCAAAATCGAAAGCGAGAATCAACGATTACGAAGAACTCGTTAAACAGGATGTCGAAAAGCGTTCGGAAACTTTGGAATTGTATATTCCGCCGGGACCGCGGCTCGGCGATATTGTTATCGAAGCGGACGATGTTTCAAAGGCTTACGGACACAAATTGCTGTTTGAAAATATGGAATTTTCTCTGCCGCCGGGCGGAATTGTCGGTGTGATCGGTCCGAACGGTGCGGGAAAAACGACGCTTTTCAAACTCATTACCGACAAGGAAGAACCCGACAAAGGAACTTTCAAAGTCGGCGAAACCGTCAAACTCGGCTATGTTGACCAATCGAGAGATTCACTTGCGGATGATAAAACTATTTGGGAAGAAATCGCCGACGGACTGGATTTAGTTAAACTCGGCGAACGAGAAATGAATTCGCGTGCGTATGTGTCGCGTTTTAATTTTTCGGGAAGCGATCAGCAAAAGCGTGTCGGACAACTTTCGGGCGGCGAGCGAAATCGCGTCCATCTGGCAAAAATGCTCAAGAGCGGTGCGAATGTTCTGCTGCTTGATGAACCGACAAATGATTTGGACGTAAATACAATGCGTGCGTTGGAAGAAGCACTCGAAAACTTTGCGGGCTGTGCCGTAATTATTTCACACGACCGCTGGTTTTTAGACCGCATCGCCACGCATATTTTAGCTTTTGAAGGAAATTCGCAAGTCGTCTATTTTGACGGTAATTTCTCGCAATACGAAGAAGATAAAAAACGTAGGTTAGGACACGATGCCGATCAACCGCATCGGATCAAATATAGAAGTTTAACGAGGGATTAAAAGAGGAGAGAGTAGAACGCGGATTTCACGGATGTTTTTGGGTTTTGTTTTTTTCATTTTAGTCTTCCGTAATAATTCTTTCAATAATTATAAGGTTATAAAAGTTGAAAACAAAAATATATTCGTGTTTGAAAATAAAATAATCGTTTTGTGCTTGCTGCTTTTATCGCGTTCTTTTATCAGCCATAGAGAATCCGTGTTTATGTCGGAGTCTTTCCAGTTTTCTAAATCAATATCATTATGTTTCATCGCGGAAATTATTTTTTGCTGTTATTTAACTCTTTAATTCTACTCCACATTTGCGGCAGTAATCCCAAAGTTTTGATAAGCGAACCGCTGGCAAAAGTTCTGCCCATTTCTTTAAAAGTTTTGATGGCATTTTCCGAATAGCCGAACCACCAAACATCGGGCGTGAATAGAAAACGGTTGACGTGAATATGCTGCGAGCCGACGAGTTCCATCAAGCCTTCTTTACCGTGCGTGCGTCCGTAGCCCGAATCTTTGAAACCGCCCCAGGGAGTTTGTCCGATGCCGTGTGTGTATAAAACTTCGTTGACTGTTACAGTTCCTGCTAAGATTTTTTCCGCAACTCGTTTTCCTTTTGAAAGATCGCCCGTCCAGACACTTGCCGTTAAACCGAAATCCGTATCATTCGCAAGTTGAATTGCTTCATCTTCGCCTTTGAAAGTTGCAATCGGTAATGTCGGACCGAAAGTTTCTTCACGCATCGGACGCATTTTGTTTGTGGCGTTTTTGATAACCGTCGGCTCAAAAAATATACCGTCAAAATTAGCATTGCGATTCCCGCCTGTTAAAATTTCCGCACCGCTGTCTTTAAACGCCTGAACGTGATCTTCGACGATTTTTATTTGTTCCTCAGACGACATCGAACCGACTTCGACATCGGGATTATTTCCAAAACCTTGCGTTAAATTCTTTGCTTTTTCGACAACCATTTTCGTAAATTTTTCGGCAACCTTTTCTTCGACATATAATCTTTCAACCGACGAACACGCTTGCCCCGAATTTGTGAATGCTCCCCAAACCGCACCGCTTGCAGCCTTTTCCAAGTTCGCATCGGCAAAAACGATCATCGGGTCTTTTCCGCCCAATTCCAAAACAACGGAAGTTAAATTCTTCGCCGCCGCTTCCGCAATTTTCTTGCCCGTCGCCACGCTTCCCGTGAACATAATTTTATTCGGAGCAGAATCTACAAGTGCCGCACCCGTTTTGCCGTCGCCGCTGACAACTTGCAAAACATTCTTTGGCAAACCCGCAATTTCAAAAATCTCAGCAATTTTTTCACCGATCAAAGGTGTTAATTCCGAAGGTTTCAAGACAATTGTATTCCCAGCCATCAAACCCATCACAACTTC
>JBGTKR010000486.1:0-9854 GCA_041744535.1 Pyrinomonadaceae bacterium | reverse complement strand
TAACTCACGTCGGGTAAGCCAAAGGCTCAACCCGACGCTATCGAAAATTTCGCTTTCAGCGAATGGAAAAGAGTTTTCAAACAGCTTCTTAGTTCCGCCTCAACAATCTTTTGTAGTTGACTCTTCGAAAGACCATTACTTTCGGCATCTTTTGCAATTGGAAGAACACTAACAAAAACACCGTGCAAGCCGCGTAATGATTCTTTTGCACCAAATGTTTGAGCAAACGACAAAACCGGCAGTATAATTTTTAACCGGACACTAATGAGAAGAAATGTGATAATCCTGTCAGCTGTTCCGCGTCTTTATCGGTTAATCTTTTGATAAAACAACTGTTCTGCTGTTTGTGAATTGTTATTTTCGGTCAGAAAATTATGCAAAGGACTGTATAATGCCTGTGCGACTTGCGAATTTATCTGTTTATTCAAACCCGAAATAACAAACACAGCCGTTTCATCTACATCAAACCGAGCCATCTGATATTTTCCCGAAGAATAAAAGTCAATACTCTTGCCGAGTTCTTCGGCGTTATCCTTATCAGTCAGCATCACGGACAAAATTTCATCATTTTTTTCAAAGATCGAATGCGTAAATTCTGTTTCCCGATAGCTGCAGGTGTGCGATTCTCTTAATTTATAATCGGTCAAAACAGCTTTTATTTGCGGTATAATAACTTGTTCGGCTTTTTCATATTTTGCAGGTGTTTGAGAAAATCTCACGGGCTGTGTCGTGTCGTGCCGAACCGCACAAAACTGATGGTCACCGAAAGCTGCATTGACAAGGTGGGCTTTCGGAACTTGATCGGTCGTGTAAACATCTTCGGCAGCAACAGGTGTTTCGTTATTTCCCAAATTGCTAAAAAGAACAAATCCGAGCGTAAAGGTTAAAATTAATCCCGCGGCAACGGCGATCCACGATCTGAATCCGAACTGCGACATCGAATTTACTTCCTGATCTTGCAGAGCCTCGTGTTTAAGCTGTGTCCGCAAATTATGGGTAAAATTTTTGCCGATCTGATACTGCGGAGAATTTATGACCGCAGACTTTAAATGCCCGCGTATTTTACGCCGGACTTTGATCACGTTTCGGCAATCGGCACAATCTTCGAGATGACGCAAAACATCGTGATTTGTTTCGGTCAAAAGTTCATCACTCAAATATGAGTCAATTAATTCTTGGAAATCACGGCAATTCATATAGATTTCCCTCCTGTTTTTTTAGAAATTTCGTTATCCTCATCATCTTCGCTGCCGATGCCGTAGTTTCGTGCATAAACAGCTAATTCACCCCGCAGAACCTTTCTTCCGCGGTGCAGACGCGACATTACCGTTCCGATCGGAATATCCATAATTTCGGCGATCTCTTTGTATGCAAATCCTTCCACATCGCATAAGACGACAATTTCCCGGAAAATTTCGGGGACTTTTTCGATTGCCCGCAGCACATCTTCATCTGTAATATTTTGCGGAATAGCTGCTTCAAAGGGAACTGTTTGGGCAATCAACTCTTCTTTGTCCTCGACAAGTTTCAGCCTTGTCTGTTTTCTAATCTGTTTGTAATGCGTGTTATACATAATTGTCGTCAGCCAAGCCTTACAGTTTGTCCCCATTTCGTAGCGATGAAATGATTTGAGTGCCTGCATCATCGTTTCCTGCACGAGTTCTTCCGCCATATCCCGATTTCGTTTAAGAAACATCGCCACCCGAAACAAATCCGCCGAATACGGCATCGCCTCCTGTTCAAAATTTTCCCAAAGTTTTTCTCTGGTTTTAGCCTCAGATGATTTGAACACTTTTAATTTCCCTTATAACTTTAGCGGAGCAAACAAACTTACTTGCTCTGTTACTTTTATAATATTTGTTTTATGCTTTTTTATTCCGGTATTCTTTACAAAATTTTACAAATTATCGCAAAAGAAGATGAACGACACGCCATAATTTAACTTGCACTTAGTAAATGTTTATGTTAAACAATAATTTAGAGAGTCTTGATCTGGCTCGAAAAACACTCTCGAACCCCATTGGACTACCTTCCTGCTTCAAAGTCCGGCGAACGAAAAATCTTTTGAAATCATCTTTATTAACAGGGACTTACCCGAATTGTTCGGCACGAGTCAGCTTTGAAATTTCGTCTATTTATTGTAGCAACGCAATTCAAAAATGTTTAAGCGTTCTTTTACTTAGATGAGGAGAAAAACTTTAATGAAAAACGAATCAGCTAAAAAGAAAAAAGAAAATCCGAAACCGATCTTCCTGAATCCCGACAGAAAAAGCCCGCGGGCAAAAGAGTTTGAAGATAAACTTTCGGCTCTGATCGTCGGGCAGGAACGTGCTGTCAGACGAGTGAGCGGATTATATCAAATCTATCTTGCCGGAATGCAGAATCCGACCAAACCGATCGGAACGATGCTCTTTTTGGGTCCGACGGGTTCGGGTAAAACCCGTGTCGTCGAAGCCGCCGCCGGAGTTTTGTTAGATGATGAACACGCCGTTGTAAAAATTGACTGTGCCGAGTTTCAGCATTCACACGAGATCGCCAAACTCATCGGTTCGCCTCCCGGATATTTGGGACACCGCGAAACTTCGCCGATGCTGACGCAGGAAAATCTGGATAAAAGTCATACCGAAGATACAAAACTGACCTTTGTATTATTTGACGAAATTGAAAAAGCATCCGATTCGCTCTGGCAGTTGCTTTTAGGAATTTTGGACAAAGCGACCTTGACGCTCGGCGATAACCGAAGCGTGGATTTTTCCAACACGATCGTCATAATGACTTCCAATCTCGGAGCCAGAGAAATGTCCGATATGATTTCCGGCGGAATCGGTTTCGCTCCGGTAAGTGCTTCAAAAAATCCCGAAGATACGGAATTAGACACAAAAATCTACCGCACCGCACTCGAAGCAGCAAAACGTAAATTCTCGCCCGAATTTATGAATCGAATTGATAAAGTCGTCGTTTTCAGAAGTCTGAAGGAACGTCATTTGAGAAAAATTCTCGAAATCGAACTCTCGGCAGTCCAAGACAGAATCACCGAATCTGCTGGAACGAAATTTATCTTTGAATGCTCCGATAGTGCAAAGGAAATGCTGCTCCAAGAAGGAATTGACCTGAAATACGGTGCAAGACATTTGAAGCGTGCCATCGAAAGATTCCTCGTTTATCCGTTATCAAATCTGGTTGCCACCGAACAGGTTTCAACCGGCGATCTTGTCTTGGTTGATTTTGATGAAGATACGGAAAAACTTACCTTTGCAAAACAGTCGGGCAGAATGATAGTTGCCGAAGATGATATTGAAGATTTTGATGATGACGATGACATCGAATCAAAATCCGGTTCGGTCGGTTTGCCGCTTCCATCCGCCGCCGTCGGCACGGAACAAACCAAAACACAGGGATAATTTTAGTTGGTAATTGGCAAGTAAGTAATACCAAGTTGCGTAAAAAAGGTGAAAAGAAAACTCCCATCCTTTCAAAGGAGGGGTGGCAGCCGCTTCGACTGACGGGGTGGTTGTCCTCTACGCAGATATTTCATAGATTGATTTTTTCACTAATCTTATTCACGCAACTTGGTATAAGAGTCGCATATTTTTAATGCGGCTCTTTTTGTATTAGATCAGTAATGTTCAAATGATTCTTAAATTGTTCAGCGGAAATAAATTGTACGGCGTTTATCCCGAATTTTTTTGCTCCTTCAACATTTGCTTTTATGTCATCCGTAAAAAAACATTCTTCGGACAGACATCCGGCTTTTTCGACAGCAATTTGAAAAATTTCCTTTGAGGGTTTTAAGAAACCGACTTCATAAGACAACACAAAATCATCAAAATACTGTAAAACAGGAAAGTTTTGTTTAATGAATTCAAAATGGATTTCGTTTGTGTCGGATAAGATCAACAGCCTAAATTTTTTCGATAATTTACTTAAAAAATCTTCACTTAAAATCGGTTCTAAAATAAAGATGCTGTTCCAATTTTCAATAAAGTCTTCAAAACTCATTTCGGATTCCAGAGTTTTTCCGATGAACTCAAAAATCTCGCGGACGGAGATTAAGCCTTTTTCAAAAAGCCGAATTTCTTCTGAAAGCAAAACTTTTTCGTGTATGTCCTGCGGTTGTAATTTGGTGAATTTTTGCAAGGATTCGATTTTTGAATCAGCACCAAACGGAACAATTACGTTTCCGAGGTCAAATATAAATGTTTTTATCATTTTAAGATTTTTCCCAGTTCAAACTTCTTTTCACCGCTTCGCTCCATTTCTGACGCAATTTTTTTGCTTCATCCGCCGACATTTTCGGCTCAAAGCGTTTATCTTCCCGCCAATGTTCGCTCAAATCATTTTTCGATTCCCAAAACCCAACCGCTAAACCCGCTAAATATGCCGCACCGAGAGCGGTTGTTTCAAGGATTTTTGAACGCACGACGGGAATTTGCAGAATGTCGGCTTGAAATTGCAGAAGCGAATCGTTTTTTGTTGCACCGCCGTCAACCCGCAGTTCTTTTAATTCGATTCCCGAATCTTTTTGCATTGCGGAAAGCAGATCGGCGGTTTGAAAAGCGATTGATTCGATTGCCGCCCGTGTGATGTGTGCTTTGCCCGTTCCACGGGTCAGACCGATTATCAAACCGCGTGCTTCCTGATTCCAATGCGGCGTGCCGAGTCCTGCAAATGCCGGAACAAAATAAACTCCGCCGTTGTCTTCAACCGAATTTGCAAGTGTTTCAACTTCATCGGAATCTTTAATAATTTCCAAAGAATCCCGCAGCCACTGCACCACCGCACCGCCGATAAAAACGCTTCCTTCAAGTGCATATTCTGTTTTACCGCCGATTTGCCAAGCGATTGTCGTCAGTAATTTGTTCTCCGATTCAACCGCCGTTTCACCCGTATTTTGCAGCAGAAAACAACCCGTTCCGTAAGTGCTTTTGGTCGCCCCTTTTTTAAAACAAACCTGCCCGAACAACGCCGCTTGCTGATCGCCCGCAATTCCGGCGATCTTTATTCCGCTCAATTTATCCGGCGTTTTCGCTTCGCCGTAAACTTCCGAGGATGTGCGAACTTCCGGCAGAATCCGACGCGGAATATCAAAAATCTCGAGTAATTCATCATCCCATTTTAATTCGTGAATATTAAAAAGCATCGTCCGCGAAGCGTTGGAAACATCTGTTAAATGTTGTTCATCATTCGTCAAATTCCAAACCAGCCAACTGTCAACCGTTCCGAAACAAAGTTCGCCATTTTCCGCTTTTTCTCTTGCACCCGCGACATTTTCCAGAATCCAATTTATTTTGCTCGCCGAAAAATATGCGTCCACTTCCAAACCCGTTTTTGCACGAATAAATTCGCCGTGGTTTTTTCTGATCTCATTACAAAAACCGGAAGTTCGCCGATCCTGCCAAACGATTGCATTATAAACAGGTTCGCCCGTTTTACTATTCCAAACCAAAGTTGTTTCCCGCTGATTTGTAATTCCGATAGCGGTAATATCTTCGGCTGTCAAATTCGCTTTTTGCAACGCCTTGATTGCAGTATTCTTTTGCGATTCCCAGATTTCCTGCGGATTATGCTCAACCCATCCGCTTTTTGGAAAAATCTGTTCGTATTCACTTTGTGCAGCGGAAATTATCCGGCTTGAACGATCAAAAATAATCGCCCGGCTCGAAGTCGTGCCTTGGTCAAGTGCAAGTATGTATTTCATAAACAATGACTTAACTACGAAATTCACGAAATAAAAAAGGACGACACATTTAAGAATCGCCCGTTTTAGATTAAATTTTAAAGTCTTCAGCCGATAAACATCTCGTCTTCCTGATAAACACGGTCAATTTGTTTCGGCGAAGGTGCGAATAAAACTTCCAGACCTTTCCGCACACCAGCCATAATTGCCGCGATTTCAGCCGCCGGTGTAACAACTTTGTCTTGGATAAAATCCGCTGTTGTAATAATTTGCGTCTGTGTCCGGTCAACCGTTTTGCTGACGAGTTCGACCTTTTCCTTAGCCTCGATTGCCGTCATTCCGACCAGTTGTTTCAGTTCACCGACTTCCTGTTTAATTAATCCGGCAGAATCTGCAAAATACTGGCTAGCCGTGGCGAGATGTTCCGCAACTTCGACAAAATGTGACAACATCTCCTCACCCTGTAAACCGAGTTTACCCGTTCTGGTAAGTA
The DNA here is from genome assembly GCA_041744535.1 of Pyrinomonadaceae bacterium. Taxonomy (GTDB): domain Bacteria; phylum Acidobacteriota; class Blastocatellia; order Pyrinomonadales; family Pyrinomonadaceae; genus Aridibacter. The sequence goes on along the minus strand of JBGTKR010000486.1, from coordinate 3,684 downwards.
ATGGCTGCAGCATTTCGTCAAGACGATCAATCGTATTTATCGCCTTTCTCGACATAAAGGCGAGAACTATCACCGCCGCCGCCATAATTAAAAACGAAACGGCGATCACGATCAGAGAAACCATCATCCAAAACTGCATATCCTGCTGACTCATAATTTAACTACCCCTCATTCTTTTTATTATCTGCTTCGGGAATCTCCAGAACTTTACCTTCTTTGACCGGATATTCAGGACGACCTTCGGTAATTGCTTTAGATTCGTTGCGACGTTTTTCTTCCTTATACGCTTCTTTTCCGGCATCAATTGCCGCAGAGATCGGATTTGTCCCTTGAGCCGCCGCCGTTTTTGCTTTTTCGCCTAATTCTCCGGCTTTTTCGCTTAATTCTCCGGCTTTTGCCTGAGCGGTTTGATAAAGTTCACTGGCTTTGTCGCGTGTAACTTCGTAATAATCACCCGCTGTTTCCTGAAGTTGCCCGGCAGTTTCCTTGCCTTTTTCGATACCTTTTTTGGTGGCGACCGCAATGTCTTCACGAAGTTCCTGTCCCGATTTCGGAGCAAAAAGCAATGCGAGAGCCGCACCGATTCCGCCGCCGATCAGTAAATAAGTTAATTTTGTCGTGGCACTTGCCTCTTCCCGTTCATATTCGTAACTCATAATTATTCTCCTGTTTGCAAAAATATTTTTGCATTTAAATTAATTTTGATACTAGATAATATAACAGAAATATTTAAAAAACTATAACAAAATCTAATTATCGGTTAAATTACTTTCGGAAATTTGTGCTTTTACCATTCGCGGAATGTTCTGCAGGTCGGACACATAAACTACATCCTGCCAGATTTTCAGATCGAACATTTCTGAAACCCGTTCTGATTGACCAAAACCGATTTCCAACAGCAAAACTCCGTCCGGTTTTAAATATTCGGGAGATTGTTTGATAATTTTTTCAATAATTGTCAGACCGTTTTTGCCGTCGGTCAGGGCAATGAGCGGATCAAATTCCCGAACTTCAATTTGTAATCCGGGAACGTCTTTGAGCGGAACATAAGGCGGATTTGAAACGATCAGATCGAATTTTTCGGCTTTATTCAGACCTTCAAAAATATCCGAAACCATCAATTCCAATCTGCCGGAAACTCCGTTTTTTTCTGCATTTTTTCCGGCAATTTGCAGAGCTTTCGCCGAAATATCCAAGCCGATTGCTTTTGCATTTTTTATCTCGTGCAGAATCGAAACCGCGATACAACCCGAACCGATTCCGACTTCGCAAAAATTCGAATTTTCCAAATCCTTTAGAATTTCAATTCCCGTTTCAACAATTAATTCCGTTTCGGGACGCGGAATCAGAACGTCCGGCGTAACGATAAAATCCAGTCCGAAAAATTCCTGTTTTCCGGCAATATGCTGAAAAGGTTCGCGGTTCGCACGGCGTTTTATAAAATCCCGAAATTGAACTTCTTCGGCGGTAGATAATTCGTATTCGGTATGAGCAATGATAAAACTTTTATCTTTATCCAAAACAAGCGACAAAATAGATTTTGCCTCGCGTGCGGGTTCGGGAACTTCGCTGTTTTTTAGAATTTCAGCCGCTTTTTGAATTGCTTGAGAAATGTTGGTCATTTTCAAAAACAGGCGGAAACCCGAATGTAAATGAGGGTGCTGCTTTAGAGACAAACACCAGCCGATTTTTCAACGACACCCTCCATAACTGTCGGGTTTCCGCCTCTGCCGCTTTAATTATTTGCTGCCGTCTTTTCTTTGATCTCTTTTGATTCCCGAACTTGAGATTCGATCCAGTCATAAGTTATTTTTAATCCTTCTTCGAGAGAAATTTGCGGCTCCCAGTTCAGAGTTTTCTTGAGCAGATCATTATTTGAATTTCGCCCGCGGACTCCCTGCGGTCCGTCAATATGTTTTTTCTCGATGGAAATTCCGGCGATGTCGGCGATCAATTCGGCGAGTTCGTTGATCGAGATTATTCGGTCTTGACCGAGATTTATCGGTTCGCCGAAATCAGAACGCATAAGTTTATAAATGCCTTCAACACAGTCGTCAATATAGCAAAAAGAGCGGGTTTGCTTGCCGTCTCCCCAGATTTCTATTTCGGGATTTCCCGTCAATTTTGCAGCCGCAACTTTTCGGCACATTGCGGCGGGAACTTTTTCGCGTCCGCCTTCCCACGTGCCGAGCGTGCCGAAAATGTTGTGAAAACGGACGATGCGTGTTTCCATTTTATAATCTTCGCCGTAATGACTGCATAATCTTTCGGTGATAAGTTTTTCCCAACCGTAGGCATCCTGCGGCTGTGCGGGATAAACATCCGTTTCTTTCAAGGGCGTAACATCGGCATCGAGTTGTTTAAATTCTGGGTACACGCAAGCTGAAGAAGTAAATAAATAGCGTTTAACGTCATTTTGCCGAGCCGCTTCCAATGTGTGAAAATTTATCGTCGTATTATTAAAAAGAATCTGTGCATGATTGCCCGAAATAAATCCCATTCCGCCTATGTCCGCCGCGAGTGCATAAACTTCGTCAATGTTTTCAGTAGCTTTGAGGCAATTTTCCAAAAAACGCAGATCAAGCAGAAGAAATTCATCCGCATCCGATTTGCTGAATTCGGGAAATTTGATGTCAACTCCGCGAACCCGATAACCCTTTTCCTTCAAATAGATTACAAGATGATGCCCGATAAATCCGCCCGCCCCCGTAACTAAAACTCTGGTTTGATTTTCCATAAATGCTGTTTATAAACTATATTTTTTAATTTCGTGAAGAAAAATATTGAAGCAAAATCATAACATTTTTGTTTCGGTTAAAACAGTAAGTAGATTTACATTTTCAAGGCTTTTGTCGCAATAAATGTCGGACAATATTTATTCAAAGCCGTCGCTTCATCCGAGAAATAATCTTCAAAAAATCCCGTGATGACAAAACCCGCTTTGATCTGTCCGCCGATTTGCTGATCGAGCGTGTGTCCGAATTCCAAAGGCTCATTTTTGTCCGTGTAGAATTTTCTTTCTTCTTCGGTCAAATCTTTCAGATCGGAATAGGGAAGCGAATATTTGACCTCCAATTTGCCTTCGTGTTCATCTTTTAATCTGTCAAAAACAAACAAAAATCCATTGTGAAAACCCGCCAGCAACACGCCGCCTTTTCGCAAAACGCGGTATGCTTCATTCCACACGGGCTGAATATCGGGCATAAAACAATTCGAGCAGGGATGCCAGATCAGATCGAAACTTTCATCTGCAAAACGCGACAGATCCGCCGCATCGCCCTGTTCGGTTTTGATCTCAAGACCATCTCTTTCGGCAGCAAATTCATCCTGCTCAAGCTGTTTTGCCGAATTATCAAACGATGTAACATTTGCACCCGCCGCCGCCAAAATCGGCATTTGCTGACCGCCGCCCGAAGCCAAACCCAAAATATCTATTCCCTGCAAATCTTCGGGAAACCAATCCCGCGGCACATTTAAATTCGGCGTTAAAATTATGTTCCATTTTCCGCTTCGTGCTTTCTCGATCTCCTCACTCGTAACGGGCAAAGTCCAAATGTTTTCACCGCCTGAAACTTCCGCATCCCAAGCCTTGCTGTTGTATTCTACAATTTCCATAAATTACTAAATTGAAATCTATTTAACCAAACTTTTAACAAAATTTTTATGCTTTTTCGATTTCAAACC
>JBGTKR010000485.1:0-2059 GCA_041744535.1 Pyrinomonadaceae bacterium | reverse complement strand
CTGTGCAAACGCTTGATTATTCGCTTCTAAGAACGCCTTGCCGCGAAGCCACAAAGCATAGTCGCCGAGTTCGGTTTTCTCCGCAAAAACATTTGAATCGAGAATCGCCGCCGCTCCGTTCGCATCGCCCGATTCAAGTTTGATCCTCGCTCTTAAAAGTCTTGCCAAAGCCCCCGTTTTCGTCCCGGCAAAACGCGATTCGATATTTGCCACAACCGATTCCGCCGGAAGCCTTCCGTCGTTGGTCATCTCCCGCAGCGACCTCAAAGCCGCATCCTGAGCCGGCGGCGGAGGTTGTGCCGTGCAGCTGATCGTAAAAGGCAGAACCAATCCCAACCCGATAAATAAAAATGTGATTATTTTGTTGAATTTGTTATGAAAGTTTTTGATAAATGACATAATTTGATCTCTGTTCTCCGAAACTTTGATGCGTAGATATAAAATGCTTTTGTCTTTTAATTTATTGAATTTTTTCTTTTAAGATTTAAGTGTTTGTTGTATGATTACCTGAAGATTTTGAATTTTAAAAAGAGGTATCAGAATGTCTAAATTTTTTCTCATAATTGTTTTCATTATTGCATTTTCGTTAAATGCTTTTTCTCAAACTCCACAGCCGACCGCCACGCCTAAAGCCGATGTTGATGATATTGTAAAAATATCTACTACACTAATTCAAGTTGATGTAAGTGTAACCGATGGAAAAGGAAATGTCGTAAAAGATTTAAAGCCGGAGGATTTCGAGATTTACGAAAACGGAAAAAAACAGGAAATCACTAATGTTTCATTCATTTCCGCCAATAGTGAAACGGTCAAAAAACAGCCGGATAATAATGCAAAAGATAAATTAAATCTTCCACCGCTTCCCACAAAAATTAACCCTGAACAAGTCCGCAGAACGATTGCTTTAGTGGTTGACGACTTGACGCTTTCGTTTGAAAGCACGCATTTTGTCCGCCGGACTTTGCGGAAATTTGTTGATGAACAGATGCAGGAAGGCGACCTCGTGGCGATCATCCGCACGGGCGGCGGCATCGGTGCGTTGCAGCAATTTACGACCGACAAACGACAACTTTACGCGGCGATTGAAAAAGTGCGTTGGAATATGCTCGGAAGCGGCGGTGCATCCGCTTTTGCTCCGATTGAAGCATCACCGTTGGAAAACGCCAAATCACTAGGTCAAAACGTCAGCGACGAAGACCTTGAAAATGAAAAAAACCGGATTCAGGAAGCGAATCAATTCAGGGAAAATTATTTTGCCGTCGGAACACTCGGAGCGGTCAATTATACGATTCGCGGAATGCGTGAACTGCCCGGACGCAAATCAATTATACTTTTATCCGATGGATTTTCGCTAACTTCAACCAGCAGAGGATTTACCGAATCCAACAGAGTTCTCGATGCACTACGAGGTTTGGTTGATCTGGCAAACCGTTCATCAGTAGTGATTTATACACTCGATGCCAGAGGTTTAGCGATTACCGGATTGACGGCGGCTGACGATACTGCCGGGCTTTCCGGTCAGCAAATCGGTGAAAAAATGTCCGAACGACGCAACAAACTTTTCGATACGCAGACGGGATTAACTTATCTGGCAAAACAAACGGGCGGTTTTGCAATTTATAACAATAACGACCTGAGCGGCGGGGTCGGGAAAATTCTGAACGACCAGAGTTATTATCTGATCGGTTATCAGCCGGATGAAGAAACCTTCGACCCGAAGAAACAGCGTTTTAATAATCTGGAAATAAAGGTAAAACGCACAGGCGTAAATGTTCGTTATCGAAGCGGATTTTTCGGTGTTACGGATGAAGAACTTCAAAAATCCGCTGATAAATCTACCGGAAATTCGATTTTGAATGCGATAAGTTCGCCGTTTGCCGTTAATGATATTAAATTAAATATGAATGCTCTTTTTAAGGGTGATGAAAAAAATAATCTGAGTCTTCAAGGCTATGTTCACATCAATGCTGAAGATTTGACATTTACGGATGAACCGGACGGAACGAAAAAAGCCGTCTTTGATGTTTTGGCAATAAGTTTCGGCGATAACGGAATTCCG
>JBGTKR010000484.1:0-2361 GCA_041744535.1 Pyrinomonadaceae bacterium | reverse complement strand
CCATTTCGCCACGCATAATTTTACCTGCTTGCCTGATACTTTCCGCTAATCTTTTAAATGCTTGACTGCTCATAACTTAAAATTCCTCATTCTTAATTTTCACAAGTTCTTTTATTTCATCTTTGGTCAAATCTACTTTTTCCTTTTTACTGTAAACATCAAGAAGCAGAATTAAATCCTTTTTAACTATAAAATAATAGATGATTCTAACACCGCCGCGTTTGCCGCTTTGTTTTGACTTCCAGCGAATTTTCCTCAAACCGTCGCTTTTAGGAATAATCTTACCAAGATGGTGTTTCTCTAAATGAAAAATACTTTTTGCTCATCTTTCAAATCTTTTCCAAAGTCTTTATAATTGCACCTGTGAGCAAAACATTCAACTAATTTTGGTTGTTTTTCATCTGATAAAAACTTGTGATAGTCTTTCATTTAATAAATTATTATGCCAAAAGTTAAATGTCCAAATTGCGGTAAAAAGACCGAATACACGGGAAATGAATTTCGTCCGTTTTGTTCGGAGCGTTGTAAATTGTTAGACTTCGGTGCATGGGCGGACGGCGAATTTGCTTTGCCTGCCGAATCAACCGCTTTGACCGAAGAAGAAATTGACCGGATCGAACAAGCCCTCGCCAAAAAAGGAGTCGAATAAAAAATGGAAATAGCCGCAATTATATTTGTTCTGATAATGCTCGCCGCAGCTTTTATTGCCTTTCGGATTTTGAAAAAAACTATAAAAATGGCGATTCGGGCAATCGTTGTTTTGCTGATTTTGATAATCGCCGTAGTCGGCGGAGTCGCTCTTTGGAATATGGACGGCAAAGATGTTATCAGAAAAGTTCCTGCAAAAACGAAAAAATCCCGCTGAAAAGTTCGCACATTAGATAATGCCTCTCAAGATCAAACAGTATTTCGGACGCTACAAAAGTCTTTCGGGCAATGTGCTGGCGTTGAGTATTGTCAGTCTTCTCAATGACACTTCAAGCGAAATTATCTATCCGCTTCTTCCCGCATTTCTTTTTTTAACGCTCGGTGCGACACCGCTTGCAATCGGTTTGATCGAAGGCTTTGCCGAATCCGTCGCCAGCCTTTTGAAACTTTTTTCGGGTTATCTGAGCGATAAATTCGACAAACGCAAACTTCCTGTTTTTGTCGGTTATTCACTTGCCGCCGTTATGCGTCCGCTGCTTGCATTTGTTACGAGTTGGCAGCAGGTTTTATTCGTGCGTATGACGGACAGAGTCGGCAAAGGAATTCGCGGAGCTCCGCGTGATGCGATTCTGGCGGCAAGTGTTCCGCCGGAAAAACGCGGACTTGCCTTCGGATTTAATCGTGCGTTTGACCATCTCGGTGCGGTTCTTGGTCCGATCGTCGCCTTTATTTTGCTCTATTATTTAGCTTCCGACTCACAAAATCCAACCGCCCGCGATTATCGTCAGGTTTTTTTATTTGCGTCAATTCCCGTCGTTTTGGGGCTTTTCGTCATAATCTTTTTTGTCCACGAGAAAAAAGATAAACAGGTCATACCCGAAATCGAAAAACCTAAAATTAAACTTTCGCTCAAGGAATTTGATGGGAATTTCAAACGCTTTTTAGTCGTTATCGCACTTTTTACGCTTTCCAATTCAACCGATGCCTTTTTGCTCTTGCGTGCCGAACAAGCCGGAATTTCGCTGACCGTAATTCCGCTTTTGTGGATGGCTCTGCATATTTCCAAAGTTATCAGCTCGCTGATTTTCGGGGATCTGTCGGACAAAATAGGACGCAGAAAATTGATCTTTGCGGGTTGGATTTTGTATGCGTTGGTTTATTGCGGATTCGCATTTGTTTCGCAGGCGTGGCAGGCGTTGGCTTTGTTTTTAATTTACGGAATTTATTTCGGTTTGACCGAAGGTGCGGAAAAAGCCCTGGTCGCCGATCTTGTCCCGAAAGAAAAACGCGGAACGGCTTACGGGTTTTATAATCTGGCATTCGGAATTACGGTTTTCCCCGCGTCGCTCTGGTTCGGATTTGTCTGGACAAATGTTAATGCAACAATTGCATTCTTAATAAGTGCGGGAATTTCCATTATTGCGGCAATTCTGCTTTTGACAATAAAAAATCCGAAATTTCAAAAGTCGGATTAGTTCGTGCTTGACTTTACGTTCAGGAAATTAGAAATTAAAAAATATGTTAGACGAAATGAATTTACCGCCGACAAATCAACAAAACTTGGACATATGCTCGACTCCGCGTGAGGAGATGAATCTTTTTCCGCTTGATAGTTTTGAGTATGAATTTGCGGGAAACGAGATTTGGGTGGAATTTGAGATGCCCGAATTTACGGCGATCTGTCCGTTTTCGGATTTTCCCGATTTTGCGACG
>JBGTKR010000483.1:0-3064 GCA_041744535.1 Pyrinomonadaceae bacterium | reverse complement strand
AAGAAACTTCCGCCGTCATTATCGAACCGATGCTGCAAGGTGCGGGCGGAATGATCGTTTGGGAAAAAGAGTATCTTGCAAAAGTCCGCGAACTTTGCGACAAATACGGCGTTTTGCTCATTGCCGACGAAGTTTTAACGGGTTTCGGCAGAACGGGAAAAATGTTCGCCTGCGAACACGCTTCGATTTCGCCCGACATTATCTGCCTTTCAAAAGCCTTAACCGCCGGATATATGCCGCTCGGAGCAACCGTTGCCACCGAAGAAATTTTTAACGCATTTTACGACGACGACCGTTTAAAAACTTTTTTCCACGGACATTCCTATTGTGCAAATCCGCTCGCTTGTGCGTTGGGAATTGCGAATTTGGAACTGTTTGAAAAAGAAAACACTTTGGAAAAAATCGCTTTTATAAACAAAAAGTTTTTGGAATTTGAGCCAACATTATCAAAATTTGATTGTGTCGAAGACGTGAGAATAATCGGCGGAGTTCTTGCGTTTGAGTTAAAAGTTGCAGAGAGCGGTTATCTTGCCGACATCGGACAAAATCTCTATCAAGAGTTTTTGAAACGCAATATCATCCTGCGTCCGCTTGGAAATGTTTTGCTGTTTATGCCGCCTTATATTATTGAAGAAAAAGAAATTGATTGGGTTTTGAGCGAGATTGAAAATGTGCTAAATGATACAAAATGAGATTTGAGTTTATAAATTCTATGCTAAATGTTTCTGAGGTAAGTTGCAATGGAAAAGAATATCGAACAACAAATTGCTGATAAAGTCAGAATTCTCTCGGAAGAACAACAAGAGAAAGTTTAAGAATTTGTCGAAGCCTTTGACATTCTAAAAAAAAGCATCTGGGACAAACTTGAAGATCGTTTGAAAAATGTGCCGGATGAAGAATTTGCCGAACTGCCCGCTGACGCTTCCGCTAATCTTGATCATTATCTTTACAGCTCATCGAAAAAATGAAGAAAATCTTTGTTGATACGATCTGTGAACATTTGCCGAAAACTGGAAATTACAGAAGTTCTCACACACAACCATCATTTTGAGCAAAAAGGTTTTAGAGTTTTGCTTTAATATTTCATAACTATTCAAATAATCCTTCAAACTTTTGCTGTGTGCGATTTTATTCGCAAACGGAACGCCAGCATCTTGCTGGCAATAAGTGCGATAGCACGAAAACATACTTCGCAAACTATAAACAGAGTGAAACTTTAAAGTCAATATACTTTGCTTGGACGCTAAGAAGCGGCTATTGCCAGCAAGATGCTGGCGTTCCCTTTAACTCAAATAATCCTTTAAAAATCTTCCCGTGTGCGATTTTTTATTTTTCGCAATTTCTTCGGGTGTTCCGACTGCGACAATTTCACCGCCGTAGATTCCGCCGTCGGGTCCGAGGTCGATGACGTAATCGGCGGTTTTGATAACGTCTAAATTATGTTCGATGACGACGAGTGAATTTCCTTCAGCGATCAATGCACGAAAGGCGGATAGCAACTTGCTGATGTCTTCAAAATGCAAGCCTGTGGTCGGTTCGTCGAAGATGAAAAGGGTTTTATATTTTGATTTTGTGGCGAGGTGGGCGGCTAGTTTTACGCGTTGAGCTTCGCCTCCCGATAAAGTGGTGGCGGATTGTCCGAGTCGCAAATATCCGAGTCCGACGGCTTCTAAAGTTTTTAATTTATTGGTTAATTTTTTGATGTCTTTAAAGAATATCAATGATTCGCGGACGGTCATATTTAAAACGTCGTGAATACTTTTTCCTTTATATTTTACGTCTAAAATTTCGGTTTTGAAACGAGTTCCGCGACAGTCTTCGCAGGTCAATTCGACATCGGCGAGGAACTGCATTTCGATTGTAACCGTGCCGCTTCCCTGACAGGTTTCGCAGCGTCCGCCGGGAACATTGAACGAAAAATGCGATGGTTTGTAGCCTTTTTTTTCGGAGAGATTTGTTTTTGAAAAAATCTGGCGGATCACATCGTAAGCCTTGATGTATGTTACGGCGTTTGAACGCGGCGTTCTGCCGATTGGCGATTGGTCAACTAAAATCGTGTCTTTAATCAATTTCGTGCCGTGAATTTCCTTGAATTGCCCGATGTCGCCGCTCCATTCTTTTTGTCCGCGTTTCATTCCCGCATATAAAATATCGTGAACAAGCGTGGATTTTCCCGAACCGGAAACGCCCGTCACGCAGACAAACATATCGAGCGGGATTTTGACATCAACATTTTTGAGATTGTGTTCTCTTGCTCCGATTATTTCTATTTGCCTGTCTTCGTTGATTTTACGGCGTTCGGTCGGTAATTTTATTTCCAAATCTCCACGCAAATATTTTGCGGTCAAAGACATTTCGTCCTGAATCAATCCGACAAAATCGCCTTCGTAAACGAGATTTCCGCCGAGTTCGCCCGCGTATAAACCGATGTCAATTATGTGATCGGCGGCTCGCATCGTGTCTTCATCGTGTTCGACAACCAGAACCGTGTTCCCGATGTCGCGTAGATTTTCGAGGATTTTGATAAGCCGAGCGTTATCTCGCGGATGCAGACCGATTGATGGTTCGTCTAAAACGTAGAGCGTTCCGACCAATAATGAGCCGAGATTTGTGGCAAGTTGGATGCGTTGTGCTTCGCCGCCGGAAAGCGTTGAAGCAAGGCGGTCAAGCGTTAAATAATCCAAACCGACTTCGACGATGAATTTTATTCGCTGTTGAATTTCTTCCAATAATTTCTCGCCGATCTTTGCCTGTTCGGTCGTTAATTCTAAATTGTCGAAAAACTTTTGTGCGTCTTTGATCGAAAGAGAAACCGTTTCGGGCAGATTTTTACCGCCGACTTTTACGCTTCTTGATTCGATTCGCAAACGGCTTCCTTCGCAATCGGGGCATTTTGTGTAACCGCGATATTTTGCAAGAAATACGCGGACGTGCAATTTATATTTTTTGCGTTCCTTCCATTTGAAAAAACCGTCAACGCCACGCCAATTGTCTTTTCCTTTTAAAATTGAGCGTTTTTGTTCGTCGGATAAATCAGCGTAGGGAATATCAAACGGAATATTTT
>JBGTKR010000482.1:0-14456 GCA_041744535.1 Pyrinomonadaceae bacterium | reverse complement strand
CGGCGGTTTGAGCGTCGGTGAAGAAAAAAGCGTAATGTATGAAGTTCTGGAATTTTTGGCAAAACAGATGCCGAAGGATGCTCCGCGATATTTGATGGGAGTCGGCACGCCCGAAGATTTGGTCGAAGCGGTTTATCAGGGTGTTGATATGTTCGATTGTGTAATGCCGACGCGAAACGGACGTACGGGCGGAGTTTTTACATCAAACGGCAAAATAAATATCCGCAACGCCAAATTTGCAGCCGATTCCGAGCCTTTGGATTCCGAATGCAAATGCTCCGTGTGCCGTAGATATTCACGCGGTTACTTGCGGCATCTTTATCAGGCAAAAGAAATGCTTGCCGCGATTTTAATTTCGCATCACAATCTGGCGTTTTTCCTTGACACGATGAAAAAGGTTAGGCAAGCTATCAAACTCGGTGAATTTGAACAATTTCGGCGTGAGTTTTTGGACAAAATAAATAATAATTAAAAAGTTATGTCTGCAAATCTACAAACAAGCGAATCCAAAAATAGAAACTTCATTCCGCCTTTGGAAAATGGTGATCGTCTGACTCAAAAAGAATTTCACCGCCGTTACGAGGCGATGCCGAAAAATGTTAAGGCGGAATTGATAAAAGGAATTGTGTATATGGCTTCACCTGTAAGAGTATCAAAACACGGAAAACCGCACGCTCGAATAATGGGAGCATTAGCTGTTTATCAAATGAATACAGGCGGCTTGGATTTATTGGATAATGCCACTTACATTGCTAATGAAAATTATGAACCGCAGCCCGATATTATTTTGCGGGTCGAGGAAGAATTTGGCGGAAAATCTTGGATAAACGAAAATGATTATTTGGAAGGTTCGCCGGAATTGGTTGTTGAAATCGCTTCGAGCAGTGCGTCTTACGATCTGCACGATAAACTCGAGATTTACGAAGAAAAGCAAGTGCGGGAATATATTGTCTGGCGGGTTTTGGATGAGAAGATTGATTGGTTTTCATTGGAAAACGGAAAGTATAAAAAATTGTCTGCTGACGAGAACGGAATCGTTGAAAGCAGAGTTTTTAAAGGACTCCATTTAAATATTGCGGCTTTGCTTGAAGATGACTTAAAACAAGTTTTGCGGGATTTACAGAGAGGTTTGGAAAGCGAAGATTATAAAAAATTTGCAGAACAATTGACGAAATAGCCGAGGTTGCTTTGATAATTTCGGGTTACTTTGTAATAATTGCTGTTTTGCATCTTCGGGATAGAAATTAATGAATATTTATATGTTATTTTTTCAAGGCGGCGGAAGTTTTATATGGACTTTGATGCCGCTGGTTTTAATTTTCGGGATTTTTTATTTTCTGGTAATTTTGCCGCAGAAGAAACAACAACAGCAATTAAAGGAAATGGTTGCGGCTCTGAAAATCGGTGATGAAGTTGTTACCAACGGCGGAATTATCGGCAAAATTATTGAAGTCAGAGAAAATAGTTTTATAATCCGCAGTGCCGAAAAATCCAATATGGAAGTCGGCAAGGCGGCAGTCGTCGGCAAGCGTGCGGACGAAGAAGTTACAAAATAGTTCAGTTCAGCAAAAGTATTAAAAAATGAAAAACAGCAGTCTTTGGATTAGAACAGCGATAATTATTGCGATCTTTGTTTTCGGCGTTTACTTGGTCTTCGGTCCGCGAGGTTCGATCACGGCGAAGGATTTTACTCCGCAGGGGATTCAAAATAATCTGGCTGAAAATATAAATCTGGGCTTAGACCTCAAGGGCGGTTCGCATCTCGTGATGCGTGTTAAAACCGAGTTGTATCTGACCAAATTAACACGGGAAAACAAGGATGCCGCCGTAAATACGACGAAAAATGCGAATTTACCCGTGCAGGACGGCACTTTTGTTGCCGATGGCAGTAATTATAGTTTTACCTTGAATCTGACGGATGCGACAAAAGCCAGCGAAGTAGCCAGGGTGGTCAAGGAAAAAATTGACCTGCTGAACTGGGAGGAAAGCATCAGCGGCAACAGTATTTCTTGGAAATTACCCGCCACGGCTCAGGCTAAGCTCAAAGATCAGGCGGCGGCACAGGCGATGCAGATCATCGAATCACGGGTTAATGATCTGGGACTTAAAGAACCGACTTTGCAAAGACGCGGAACGAGCGATTCGGGTGAGATACTTTTGCAGATGCCGGGCGTGGATGATCCCGATCGGGTTAAAGATATTCTCAGAGCGGATGCAAATCTGTCTTTGATGGCGGTGGTCAGTCCGCCGAATCCGAATCTGGCGACTTATCCGACCAAGGAAGCCGCTCTGCAGACCATCGGCGGAACGGAAACTTCAAACAGAAAAGTTTACGAATACACCGAACGCGACGAAACCGACGGCAATGCTCAGGCTCAACAAGAGCAGCCGAAAAAATGGATCGTCGTCGAATATCCGCCGATCATCGAGGGAAGCGAATTAAGAGATGCTCAGGCTATTTCGAGAAGCGGAAATCAGGGCGATTATCAAATTTCCTTTTCTTTAAAACCCGAAGGTGCGAAAAAATTCGGCGAATGGACGGGGAAAAATATCGGTAATTATATGGCTGTAATTCTTGGAAATGAAACCAAGAGCGAAGCCAAATCGGTGGCGTTTATTCAGGGACAGATTTTCGATCAGGGACAGATCAGCGGACGTTTCACACAGCAAAATGCCGAAGATTTGGCTCTGACCTTAAGATCGGGAGCGTTGCCGACCGAAATCGAATATTTAGAAGAACGAACCGTCGGACCGAGTTTGGGAGCGGATTCGATTCGGGCGGGTTTGACGGCGGCACTCGGCGGATTAATATTCATTATTTTATTTATGCTCTTTTATTATCGCGGAGCAGGAATAAATGCGGTTGTCGTTTTAACCTTGAATATGCTTCTGACGATAGCGGCGTTGATCGTTCTGAATGCGACTCTGACTCTGCCCGGAATGGCGGGGTTGATTCTCGGAATCGGAATGGCGGTTGATGCGAATGTGCTTGTTTTTGAAAGGACACGCGAGGAACTGAAAGCCGGAAAATCCGTTCCCAAAGCGATTGATCTGGGATTTGAACGGGCGTTCATCACGATCATTGACTCTAATGTTACGACGATCATCGCCGGTATAATTCTGTATCTTTTCGGTTCGGGACCAATTCGCGGATTTGCCGTAACGCTTATCTTGGGACTATTAATCAATTTATTCACGGCGATTTTCGTTTCACGCACGATTTTTATGTGGCTTCTGGAACGTAATCCGAACAAGACAAAACTTAGTATTTAGCGAAGTCGCTATTTTAGCAATTAATAAAAAATGTTTGATTTATTTAGCAATATAAATGTGGATTGGATGGGAATTCGCAAACCACTGATCGCGGTTTCCGTTCTGATTCTATTAGCGGGTTTGGCTTCGGCTATCGGTCGGCAATTTACACCCGGCGGAACTGATGCGTTTAACTTAGGCGTGGATTTTCAGGGCGGTTCGGTTGTAACCGCCAAATTTAAAGACGGCAGACCGTCGGTGGATGAGATTCGTGATGCCCTGCAAAAAGTCGGTTTAAATGAATCGGTGATTCAGGATTCGATTGATAAACAGGATGAGGTTTTAATAAAAATCCCTCTGATCGAAAAAGCAGAAGGAAGCAAAACGGTTGATGCCAATATCAATACTGCGGTTATCAAAGAAGTTGTCGAAACTGATTCTAACGCAGCAAACACGAATGCCGGAACTAATGCAAATACCTCTGCTAACGCCAATGGCGAAGCGAATACAAACTCAAATGCCGCCGCAGCTACGCAAACAGAAATCGAAGAATTAAATCAGGTTGATGAAGGTCGCAAATTAGTTGTGCAGGCACTCAACATTTTCGGCAAGGAAGCTCCTTCGGGAGTTCCGCTCGAACAAGCCGCCGGTGCCAAATATAAGATCGTCGGAACGGATTCGGTCGGACCCGTTGCCGGTGAACAACTGCGGAATCAAGCCGTTATCGCCACGCTTCTCGGAATGTTCGGAATTCTGTTCTTTATCGCATTCCGTTATGACTGGACATATGCGGCAGGTGCGGTTATCGCCGTATTTCACGATGTTCTCATCACGCTCGCTTTCTTCACGATGTTTCAATGGGAAGTCAGCTTAACCGTTTTGGCGGCACTTCTGACATTGGTCGGTTTTTCGGTAAATGACTCGATCGTGATCTTTGACCGGATTCGTGAAAATGTAACTCTGAACAGAAATAAACCGATCTACGATTTAACGAATGTTTCGATAAATCAAACGATGTCGAGAACGATCGTTACCAACGGTTTGGTTTTTCTGGCGGTTCTGGCATTGGTTTTATTCGGCGGAGAAGTCCTGCGTGGATTCTCGCTTGCATTATTTGTCGGTTCGATCACCGGAACTTATTCAACCATAGCAATCGCAAGCCCGATAGCTATCTGGTGGCAGAGCAAACTCGGTGCAGCAAAAATGAAGGACAAATCACTCGAAAAAGATAAAAATAAACTTGCTTCGGCGGCGAGAGGTTCCGTCAGAAGAAGACCGGGTAAATAAACTTGTCAGGAGTCAGCGGGTTTAATTTTATTGATAAGTTTTGTTTTTTTTTGCTCAACTTATTGTCGGATTTGAACTTAATTTAGTAATGCAAAACCAAACAAGATAAATAAGTTGTGATAATTTAACGTATTTTTTATAAAAAGATGCAAGTTTTTCTTGACTTTCCGAGTATAAAACTTTAGACTTCAAATCGTTGCTGGTCAATTAAATATTTCTATTAAAGAATGCTTTTTATCCGTTTCTATTATTAAAAGGTACGGATTTTTAACGGCACTTTTGTAACTTGAAAGGCTGGCAAAATCCATTCTGCACTTAATGATAAGGTCAAAAAGCTATACGAATTTTTTAGAAAAAGAGGTTATTAAACATTTGTGTTAATAATCATAATTGAATTATATTTAGTGTCTTAAATCGGCAGTAAAATATTGCAGCCCTTGACCCATTTTGGCACCGGAAATAGGGAGGAAAAATAAAATGTTAGATCAATTAGTTGAGTCAAGAAATACTTCGAGCGAGAATAGAAGAAGGAGCAGTTTTCTGCTGGTTACTTTTATCTTTGTCTTTGCGGTTGCTCTCAGCGGACTATTAATAAGTCTTTTCGCTAAACCGTTGGGTATGGGAGATGAGAATTTAGAGTTATCTACCTTGGTAGCTCCCGTTCCAGTTCCCGAAGAAGCACCGCCGCCGCCCGAACCTGAGCAGCCGAAACCTGAAAAACAACAAGTGCAAAATGATGCGAAAGTTGCAGTGCGGAAGGAGAACATTCTCAGATTGGATGAATCTCCCCCGAAAACCCCGCCGCCGGTCAGTGCTCAGAAAAGTAATGCCCTGGCTAGACCGAAAGGAACTTTTCAGATTGGCAGGGAAGATATAAATGTTTCCAATGCACCATCTTCAGCTCCGCGTGGAAACACGGGAGGAGGTGGAGGTTCGACGATTGCACCGTCAGCACCGAAAGCGGTAGATCCGCCGAGGGAAGATCCGCCGGCAGCACCGCCACCGCCGCCACCGCCACCGCCACCGCCACCGCCGGTTCCAAAGAAGATTTCCAAAGGTGTAATTAACGGTAGTGCAACAAGTTTACCGAAACCGCCGTATCCGCCGGCAGCCAGAGCGGTTCGTGCCAGCGGTGCAGTAAATGTTCAGGTTGAAATTAACGAAAGCGGTAATGTAGTTTCGGCAAATGCCGTCAGCGGACATCCTTTGTTGCGGCGTGCGGCTGAAGATGCGGCTCGCAGAGCACAGTTCAAACCGACATTACTTTCCGGTCAGGCAGTTAGTGTCAGCGGAGTAATTGTTTACAACTTTGTTCCATAGAAAACAACGGCTTTTTTACAGGCTGTGGGAAAAGTTATTTTTCTCACAGTCTAAATTTACATCAAATTCTGCTATCATAAAATTTTTTGATTTTTTGGAGGAAAAATAATGACGTTTTTAACTAGCTTTTTAGGGCTATTCTTGATGTTTGCCGAGGGCGGCACACAGATTTCTTTTGGCTTCTATGATATTGCCAAGAGTTTAACAATTCCGGGATGGATCGTGATCATCGTTCTGTTATTACAGTCAATTTATTTGATTGCCGTCGGGATCGAGCGTTGGCTGACTTACAACAAAGCGAAGGCTCAATCTCGCCAATATGCACCGAAAGTTGCACAAGCATTAAAGACCAGCAACATTGACGAAGCGATCACAATCAGTGATAAACACAAGGATTCGCATTTAGCGATGGTTGTTTCATCCGGCTTAAAGGAATTTAGTGCTCACGTCGGCGATAATGAAATTTCCGCCGATGAAATGGAAGCATCCAAACGGGCTTTAGACAGAGCAATTGCCGTTAAAACAGCCGAACTAAAGCGTGGTTTATCGGGCTTGGCAACAGTCGGTTCGACTGCACCATTTGTTGGATTGTTCGGAACGGTTGTCGGTATCATCGGTGCGTTCGTGGCTTTGGCACAGGCTGAAAGTGCCGGAATCGGTGCGGTTGGTGCCGCTATTGCAGAAGCACTTGTGGCAACGGCATTCGGTATCGCCGTGGCAGTTCCCGCCGTTTGGTTATTTAACTACTTTACAAATAAAGTTACGAGTTTTGGCGTTGAAATGGAAAACTCGGCATCCGAATTGGTAGATTATTTCATCAAACAACGCTCAAAGCGTTTGAACAGCTAATTTGCTTAAAACAGATTATTTGTAAAAGGAGAATTATAAAATGGGAGCTAAAATTGGCGGAACCGATGAGTATAATTCGGATATCAATGTAACTCCGATGGTGGATGTTATGCTGGTGTTATTGATTATTTTTATGATCGTAACACCGCTTCTTCAACAAGGAGTTTCGGTTGACTTGCCGAAAAATATGGTCAGCCCGGAAGAAGACCCGGATATTGCAAAGGATACTTCGGTTGTCATCGCAATCCCGAATAATAATGAGTTTTATTTGGGTAAAGAGCCTTATGCACTCGATGTTTTGGGACCAAAGATTCAAAACTTGATGGAAGGCAAAACACCGGACAAGCGGATCGTTTATATAAAAAGCGGAGTCGGCGTTGACTACGGAACGGTAGTTCAAGCCATTGACACGATTCGACGGCAAGATATAGATAAGATCGGGTTGGTCGCCGACAAATTAAAGGAAGGCGAATCACCCGCACCACAACCTAATCAGTAAAAAAAGGAATCCAAAGGATTCTGAGAAATTAGTCAGGAGTTAAAATATGGGAATGTCTGGAGGAGGCTCATCAAGTGAAGCCACACCGAATATCAATGTAACCCCGCTTATTGACGTTTTGTTGGTGTTATTGATTATTTTTATGATCATTTCGCCGTTAAAGCCAAGTCGTTTTGAAGCAAAAGTTCCGGCAGAGCCGAAGGACGAGCCGCAGGATAATCCGCAGGCGAATCCCTTAACCTTGGTTGTTGCGGTTAATAAGAGTAACGGCAGCGTAACACTTAATAACGAATCAGCCGGAAATGTAGCAGATACGGAGGCTTTGACCAATCAACTTTCGCAAATCTTTAAGGATAGAGAAAACAACGGTGTTTTCCGCGAAGGGACGAATGAGGTTGAAAAAACCGTTTTTCTCAAAGCCCCTAAAGGCATCAAGTATGGAGAGGTTGTTAAAGTCATTGACGGCATAAAAACCGCCGGGGCTCAGCCGATCGGATTGCAGATAGATGATTTAGGAGAATAGTGTTTGATTTGTATGATTGGCGGTAAAATTTTGTTTACCGCCGATCATAAATTTATACAATTGGAGTCAAAAAGATGAAGTTCTCGCGTTTAGGGATAATATTATTAATTTTAGCAAGCGTTTTTATAACTACGAATTGTTCGTTTTATAACCGGATTATGGCACAAAAGAATCTGGTGGATGGAGCGGAAGCGTATAACAACAGAAAATTTGCCGAAGCTGAAGAAAGATTCAGAGCCGCCGCCGAGTATGACCCGGAAGGTGTTTCAAGTGAAAGCAGAACGGCACAATTGTTTTTGGCTAGAACTTTGCATTCGGAGTTTGCCGGAAATCGTGAAAAAAAAGCAACAGCCAATCAAGCTATCGAAGAATACAAAAAGGCTCTGGATGCGTTCTTGGCGGCTTTGAAAGAATCAAAAGCCGAACTTGAACAAAAGCCGGATAATGATAAGTTACAAAATCAAGTTGAACAAAATAAAGATACCGTCGGAAGCATCGTTCGGGCGGTTGCCAGTCTTTATGAGAATTTACAGCAAGAGGACAAATGGCAGGATTGGCAGTTAAAAGCGGCTGCCAATAAGGAATTTCCCGATCAAGCCAGAGCTAATGCTTACATCGCCTTGGGAGCAAGACAAAATTCCTGTGCCAACGATATTAGTGATATCGAACCCGTCAAGAAAACCGTAGTTAAAGAGGAAGGAGCGGTATTTGAATTTACCAAGCCCGAAAGTGAAGAAACATTCAGCAAATTTAAGGAATGTATCGCAAAAGGAACTGATTACATAGATAAAGCTCTGGAACTTGCAAAGAACAGCGAATCGGCGTGGTCTTACAGAACGAGTTTACTTGTTCAGAAGATGCGTTTAGCCGAAATGGAAGGAAACACGGAGCAAAAAGAAGAGTTAAAGGCGGAAGCTGATAAAGCCAAAGAACAGTTTCAAAAACTTGCCGAAGACAGACGCAAGAAAGAGGAAGCTGAAAAAGCGGCGAAAGCGGCTGAAGAGGCTAAGAGCAAGAAGAAATAATTCTTTTTTGATTGAATCCTTAAAAGGTAATGCCCGGTAATGTTATGCCGGCATTACCTTTTTGGTTTATAGAATTTTAGTAAGTGAAATAAAACTGGAAAACCACTCCGGTTAATTGCTATATTTAAAGCTGAATAAATGATTCGCATTGAAGACATTATAGAAAAAGTGGAGAATAATCGTCCGCAATCAGACGTTGAAATGATTCGGCGGGCGTATCTTTTTTCCGCTCTGCATCACAAAGGACAAAAACGTGCTTCGGGCGAGCCTTATCTGGTTCATCCGCTTGCCGTAGCGGATATTCTGGCGGAAATGCGGCTCGATGAGGTCAGCGTCAGCACGGGACTTCTGCACGATGTGGTCGAAGATACTCTGGTTGATCTCGATACGATCAATGAATATTTCGGTGAAGAAGTAACCCGTCTGGTAGATGGATTGACGAAGATCGCTCATATCAGCAATCTTTCCAAAGAAAAACAGCAGGCTGAAAATGTCCGCAAAATGGTTTTGGCAATGATTACGGATGTGCGGGTTGTTTTGATAAAACTTGCCGACAGACTCCACAATATGAAGACGATGGAGTTTTTGAAACCGGAAAAACGTGCCAGAATTTCACAGGAAACGCTCGATATTTACGCCCCGATTGCTCATCGGCTCGGAATGGGTAAACTGCGAAGCGAACTTGAGGATTTATCCTTTAAAAATCTGCACCCGGAAGAATATCGAAAACTTTCCGGAGAGATCGAATCCCGCCGCCCTGAACTTGAAGCCAATCTTGAAAAGATCAAGGAAACGATCAGAATAAATCTGAGAGAAAATGAAGTTCCGTTCATAGAAATTCAAGGTCGCGTAAAAAGATTATTTTCGCTTTGGAAAAAACTTAAAAAACGACATCTGACGATTGATCAGGTTTACGATCTGATCGCCGCCCGCATAATAACTGCTAATCAGCGGAAAAATTGTTATTTGGCTCTGAGCGTGATCCACGATATTTGGACACCCGTTCCCGAAAGATTCAAGGATTGGATCGCCATTCCGCGTGATAACCTGTATCAATCGCTGCATACATCGGTTATCGGCGGCAGAGGTCAGGCTTTCGAGGTGCAGATAAGAACAGAGGAAATGCACCACATCGCCGAAGAAGGCGTTGCTGCTCACTGGAAATATAAAGAAAGTAAATTAGGTAAACGTGAAGAAGATGAAAGTCTGGACGAATTGAGAAAAACCGTTGAAAAACTGCTTTTGCCGTTGGTTGAAACAACCGAAAGCAATGAAGATTCGGTGGATTTTATCGAATCCTTGAAACTGGATTTATATCCGAAGGATGTTTATACATTTACACCGATGGGAAAAATTATCGAGCTTCCGAAAGGATCAACACCGATAGATTTTGCTTATGCGATTCACTCCGAGGTCGGCGACACCTGCACGGGAGCAAAAATAAACGGACGAATTATTCCCCTGCGAACAAAATTGCAAAATGGCGATGTCATCGAAATTTTAACGACACCGAATTCAAAACCTTCGAGAGACTGGTTAAATAATGTTGCCACTTCCAAAGCCAGAACCCGCATACGGCATTGGATCGCCAAACAGCAGAGAACCGATTCAATCGAGATCGGGCGTAAACTGATCGAAAAAGAAGCACGAAAATTTAATGTTTCCGCCAAGAAATTATTAAATGATGAAAACGGACTAAAACGTATCGCAAATGAATACGGCTTGGGAAGACCGGAAGACCTAATGGCTTCGGTCGGATACGGTAAAACACTGCCTAAAAATGTTTTAGCCAAATACTTAGGACCCGATAAGTTTCAGGAACTCGATCCCGATAAGAAAAAAGATTCCAGACTCGAAAGCAGCGTTAAAGCTGTCAAAAGATTTATCGGCTTGGGCGACGATGCAATTATTGTCGAGGGAATTGATAATTTGCTGACAACCCGTGCGAGATGCTGTAATCCGCTTAAAGGTGAAGAAATAATCGGTTATATCTCACTCGGAAAAGGTATCGTTGTTCATAATCAACGCTGTAAAAACGTGAAGCAGTTAATGGTCAACAAAGACCGCATAATAGATGTCGAATGGGCGGCGGCGGATAAAGATGAAGTTCAATCGGTCAGACTTTTTGCCAAAACCGAAGATCGAACCGGAATGCTGGCGGGAATTACCAATGCGATTTCCGATATTAAAACAAATATCCGCGACGCACGAGCCAGAGTTTCAAATGAAGATGAAGGTTTGATCGAGGTAACTGTTGAAGTTTTTGACAAAAAACATCTCGATAAAGTAGTGCAGTCCATAAAAAATGTTTCGGGTGTGATAGATGTCGAAAGAGTCAATAATGTGAAGAAAAGGTAAAACTCAAGGGTAGTGTTCTAAAAGAAATGCTTTGAAAAATATGTCCCGAAGGGACTTCTGATAATAGCCCCGTGATTTATCGCGGGGTTAGATATGATGATAAATCTAAAGTCCCGAAGGGACGAAAGAATCTGCCGTCCCTTCGGGACTTAGAACTTTTATTTGATAATAGCCCCGCGATAAATCACGGGGCTATTATCAAATGCTCCGACGGAGCGGAAGAAACTCGGCATTACTTTTAGACCACTACCAACTCAAGAAGTATCTTAATTGATTCAATTTTTCCATTTTTTACTTTTACCTTTTTACCTTTTTACTTCATAGCTTTCCTTTTGCACCTAAGTCTGTTAATATTCGCCTTTTGTTTGAATAATAAAGTTTAAGGAAAAGGCGAATTTTATTGTGAAAGAAATAATTTCTACAGATAAAGCACCGGGAGCGATCGGACCTTATTCGCAAGCGATAAAAGCCGGAAATATGATTTTTTGTTCGGGGCAGATTCCGATTGATGTCGGAACGGGCGAATTTGTTTCCGAAGATGTTTCCGAACAAACCGAACAGGTTCTGAAAAATCTGTCTGCGGTTTTGGAAGCCGCGGGAACGGATTTAAATAATGTTGTTAAAACAACGGTTTTTCTGGCGGATATGAATGATTTTGCGGCGATGAATGAGGTTTACGCGAAATTCTTCAGCGAAAACAAACCGGCTCGTGCAACTGTTCAGGCAGCACGTCTGCCGAAAGATGCTAAAGTCGAGATCGAATGTGTTGCAGTAACGTAATACATTTTCGATAGGTCATTTGAATCTATATTAACAAACTAAAAGCCAAACGCCGAAAAATACAGACGTTTGGCAACCTATTTTGTGAAATTTATCTCAAATACTTTATGCCGCTCGAACAGCTTTGATAATTTTGCCCGATTTAATACAGCGGGTGCAAACTCTTTGCCGAAGAGTTCCGCCTTGCGGTCGCTGAACTCGAATCTTTTGCAGATTCGGATTAAAACGCCGTCTGGTTCTGTTGTTAGCGTGGGAAACATTGTTTCCGAATTGCGGACCTTTTCCGCAGATGTCGCATCTTTTTGCCATAATAATAAAGCCTCCGAAAAAATAATAATGAGGTTAAGAAAAACGAGTTTTCTTTATAAACTCAAAAACACAATTTATAACAAAATTTTTTAAGTAAATCAAGTAATGATACGAACAGTTAATTTTCAAGGAGCGAAAGCCATAGTGCAAAATATTAAATTTAAGTTTTTATTGGCTGCTGTTTTAGCAGCATTTACATTAGTTTTATCGGGTTGTCCGGGCGACAATACCGCAACAAATACGAGCGGCGGGGAAATTGACTCGAACGAAGTAGCCGCCACCGTCAACGGCAAGGAGATCAAACTTGTTGAGGTCGAGCGTGCTTTAAAACAGCAGGCTCAGGGGCAGGAAACGAAACTTTCCGCCCTCGAACTTGCTTCCGCCCGGCTGCAGCTTTTGGAACAGCTTATCCAACAGGAAGTTATGTTTCAGAAGGCTGAAAAGGAAGGAACAGTTCCGAAGGATGAGGAAGTTACCGCCGAACTCAATAAAATGAAAACCGGATCGGGTGCTTCAAAGGAAGATTTTGAAAAGAAAATGAAGGAAGCCGGTTTGACCGAAGAAGCACTTCGGGAAAATATCAAAAAGGAACTGGCGATCAAAAATCTTCTGGAGAAGGTTACGAGCAAGATCGAGCCGCCGAGCGACAGCGAGATCGAAGCATTTTACAACGGCAACAAAGCCGCATTCGTCAAAAAACGCGGCGTTAAATTAGCCGCAATCGTGGTTGATCCGTCAAACAGCGGACAAGGCGACACGACGACGGACGAAGCAAGCGTCAAACTAAAGGTTGAAGAAATTCTCAAAAAACTTCAAGCCGGAGAAGATTTTGCACAAGTTGCTACGCAGGAAAGCGAAGACCCGAGCCGTCTGCAAAAAGGCGATCTGGGTTATATTACCGAAGAACAGATGCAGCAGTCATTTTCTCCGCAGATCGCTTCGGCATTTATGAGCGATGAATTCAAGGTCGGCAGTTTTACGCCGGCAATTCCCATCGCCGGAAAATTTTATATTTTCAAATTGCAGGACAGAATTGAAAAAGATGAAAACCTGACGCTTGAAAGTCCGGGAGTCCGTCAGCAGATCACCGATAATCTGGTAAACAGCCGCAAACAAATACTGAGTGCCTCCTATGCGGCAATGGCAATGAACGAAGCGGATATTGTTAATTATCTGGCTCAGAAAGTTGTTGAAAATCCGAATGAATTAAGCGGTGCAAGACCGGCAAGTCCGGCGGATGATGCAAAATCCGAAACAAACACGAATGCAAATGCAGATTCCAATGCAAACACCAATTCGGAAACCAATGCAAATACCGGAAATTCGGACAATACAAATACGGAAACAAACTCGAATACCAAGGCAAGTGCAAATAAATAAAAGGGTAATCAGGTTGTAAAAGATACGCGAAGCGAACTGGAGCGTAAGCGTCCCCGCTTGCAATGAGTGCGATAGCACGAAAAAAAAAGTTTGTTATCTTTACAGATAATTTTTATCTTTAAAGTTTATCACGTTTGTTTTCGCGTTTAAGGAAACATTCATTGCAAGCGGGGACGCTTACGCTCCAATCAACTTGACCTATTATAAAATTAATTCAGAGAGAGGCGGACTTGTTCGCCTCTTTTTTGATGAGTTAGAATTCTGAGCAAAAGATGTTATTCAAGTTAGACGACATTTATAAATCCTACGGCGAGATTGAAATTCTAAAAGGAGTTTCGTTTCAGGTAAATCCGCTTGAAAAGGTCGGACTCGTCGGGCGGAACGGTGCAGGGAAAACAACTGCATTTCGCCTAATTACAGGCGAAGAATCTCCCGATTCGGGCGAAGTTGCCAAAGCCAAAGATTTGAAGATCGGTTTGCTCGAACAGCACGTTGATTTTGCGGAAAATGAAACCGTTCACACCGCCGCACTTTCCGCTTTCAAACGCCTGCACGACATCGAAGCCTGTATGCGTCGGCTCGAAACAAAAATGGCGGAAGACGCTTCCGAAGAAGTTTTAAATGAATATGCCGAGTTGCAGATAAAATTTGAAACCGAAGGCGGTTTTGAATATACCGCCAAAGCCGAAGCGATACTTTTAGGACTTAATTTCGACAAGGAATCTTGGAGTTTGGAAACTGATAAACTCTCCGGCGGACAAAAAAATCGGCTCGGAATGGTCAGGCTTTTATTGTCGGACGCAGATATTTTATTATTGGACGAGCCGACCAATCATTTGGACGTGCAAACCGTCGAATGGCTCGAAGATTATTT
>JBGTKR010000481.1:0-1861 GCA_041744535.1 Pyrinomonadaceae bacterium | reverse complement strand
AATTTTTTGAGCTGCCGAAAGACTGGGATAAAGACGATTACTTGAGCGACGGCTTCGGAATGTATCGGGGCGGTAAGAAAACGGAAGTAGAAATCATCTTCGACAGCTACCAATCGCAATGGATGCGTGAGCGAAACTTATTTCACCCGCAGGAAAAAAGAGAAGAATCAGCAAACGGCGAGATGAAATTGTCATTTACCATCGGCAAGAACGGACTCGAAGCAGTAGCAAGATTTTGTTTGCAATATGCGGGACATTTCGTTGCCGTCAAACCGGAAAAGTTGAGAGAAATTATCAAGGTGAAATTGGAAAAAGCTATAGGAGATCATTCTGAAAAAACATCTCCACGTGCGTAGAGAAAATGTAACAAAGTTCTGAATAAAATCTTCTTTGTTAGCGGTTCATCTCCACATAAAGTAGAGAAGGATGAGAATTTATGAAAGATATTTCCAAGAAAAGTCACAAAAGTAGTATTACAGAAAAATAGAATGATGTCAAAATCGAAGCTAACTAAGAAAATGTTATTCGAGCCCCTTGACATCGTATTTTCTTTTCGTGTATTTTTTAAAAATCAAAACGCTGAACTAGAATTATCTAACTCAGCGTCCGATATATACGGTGGTCAGGCGAAAGTGGTTCACGCAACTAATTTAGAATCAGTAAGGATGCTCGTAACATCCTTTGTCGGTTCAACAACCGGCGACCACCGAATTTTCACACAACAAAAGCTATGTGAACGGTTTTTTTATTTTAGTTCTTTGTTGTGTGAAATGCAATGTTCCAGCGGAAACTATGACTTATTTCGCAACAACGGAGAATTAAAATGAATAAATATTTTTTAAAATTTTGGGCAAAGACAACCCACGATAAAGATCAATATCCAAACGCATACCATCCTTTGATCTGTCATCTAATTGATGTCGCAGTCGTAACGAAACAAATCTGGGAAAATGTTTTGCCGAATGCGACCAAAGATAGAATTAATAAAAAGTTTGGTGTAAAAAATGCCGGAAATCTCGTCGCATTTATCGCCGGACTTCACGATTTAGGCAAGTGTTCGCCGCCTTTTGCTTTGCGTGGGGTTTGTATAGAAGAAAAGGAAAACTATTTAAAGAAAAGTTTAGAAAAAGAAATTAAAAATAATTCACCGTTTGCAGATAACACTTATAAAAAATTACAAACAATATACCTTTTGGATTTATATAAAAACACTATGTTTTGGACAAGAAATGTATCTCCGACAAAATGTGCGCCTCACGGATATGTAACCGCTGTCGAATTGCCCGAAACGCTTCAAAGCGAAAAATTCTGTTTTAACAAAAATTTTGCCGAAGACCTTTCATCTATGATCGGCGGACATCACGGAACATTTCCCGGTTCTGAATGGAACGATATAAAAAGCGACGAAAGCAAAGTCGGAAAGGATGAGTGGAAAAACGCCCGAACGGACTTGGTTAATGAATTGGCTGCTTTATTTGACATCAAACCGATTTCACAAACCAAGGATGCAAAACTGGATAACGGAACGATTATGATTCTGGCGGGACTTGTTTCGGTTGCCGATTGGATCGGTTCAGATACCAAATATTTCAAATGTGAAGTTAAAAATTTTGAGAAATATTTTGATGTTGATACAAAAGAATATGAAATTGATGTTGATTTAAAAGACTATAAAATCAGAGCCGAATCTCGAGCCGCCGAAGCACTCGAAGATTTAGGGTGGATTTCTTTGTCTGAAGAAAATGAAGATGAAGAAAATCAAACAAAAGATTTTTACGCACTTTTTCCCGAATTAAAAAAATACGGAATGCGTGATTTGCAAATGCAAGCGGTTGAGATTTCCAAAAAACTATCGAAACCC
>JBGTKR010000480.1:0-2395 GCA_041744535.1 Pyrinomonadaceae bacterium | reverse complement strand
CGGAGTTTTGCGAAAAATTGCTAATGAACACGGTCTTTTGATCGGCGATGCGGCGGGTGCGGTTTCGCCGCTGACGGCGGGAGGACTTGATCCTTGTATGCGGCTTTCAAAATTTGCTTCGGAAGTGGTTTTGGAGCGTTTGAAAACTAATGACGCGAAAGTTTTACTAAAATATTCGGGTGAGATGTTTCGGGCGAAATTCACGACACGGCTTTGGCTTCGATATGTTTTGAAAACTTTGAATAATCAGACGCTTCTTGAACTCGGCTTTAAGTTTTTACGTGGAAGAATCGGACGGCGAATTGCGGAAAAGATATTTTTTAGACGCAGTTCGTTTCCTGATATAGATGTTTTGCAACGAGAATCGGAAATCGGTTTGAAGAAATTAAACACAAATTTACACGGATGAAAATGATATGAATGATAAGACGAAAACGGGTTTAGAGATTTTGCAGGCGGCGGTTTTGCTTGGGGTTACGGGCGATATGCTTTTGCGTCAAACGCCTTGGGGATTGAATGTTTTTCTTTGGATCGGATTGCTTGCGGCGGCGATGGTCGCAATTACGATTCGTCGAAAAACCGAAAACTTCACTCCGCAGGTGATCGCACTTCACGGGGCTTTATTGTTTTTTGCATTGATGTATGTTTGGCGGGATTCGATGGAATTGAAGGTGCTGAATTTTCTTGCGATTGTTACGATTTTAGCGGTTTTGACTTTGCCCGCGTTGAAAATAAAACAGAAAGTTGCGGGGATTTTTCATTACGGAATAGCTTCGGTTTATACGGGATTGAGTGCGGCGTTTGCACCGTTTTGGCTTTTGTTTGACGACATAAAATGGAAAACGATTCCGAACAAAGGCTGGTCAAAACATCTGATTTCCGTGATTCGAGGTTTGGCAATTGCGATGCCGATCTTGTTTGTCTTCGGTGCATTATTTATGGCGGCGGATGCGGTTTTTCAGGGGATTATTGAAAATACTTTAAATATAAATCCCGAAACGATAGTTGTTCATTCATTTTTTATCGGTTTGATAACGTGGATCGTCGCGGGATATTTACGTGGAGCGTTGGTCGGCGGAATTGAAAATGCGGCGGCTGTTTATTCAAATAATTTATCAATCAATCCCGATATAAAAACACCCGTCAAAAGCGTTACCGAACACACTTCGGAAGATGCCGTAAAAGAAGAATCGGACGAAATGGAAAAGGACAAAAGGGTTTTGGAAACCGCCGCAAAATCTCAAGAAGAATCCAAAAACCAAAAACCAAAGACCGAAGACCAAAGCAAAAAGAAATGGAATTGGCGGAATTTTGATAATTCCGTGTTACCAAAATTCTGGACGCTCGGTTTGATCGAAACTTCCGTGATTTTGGGTTTGATAAATTTGCTGTTTCTGGCGTTTGTCATCGTGCAGTTGCCGTATTTATTCGGCGGAATGGATTTGGTGCAGGCAACGCCCGATTTCAAACTTGCCGAATACGCCCGCCGCGGTTTTGGCGAACTCGTAACGGTTTCCGCACTCGTTTTGCCGATCCTGCTTTTGTCGCATTGGCTGCTTCGCAAAGATAAACCGATCAATGAGAAAATCTACCGCATTTTGGCGGGAATTCAGATCGGACTTTTGTTTGTGATTATGGTTTCCGCAATGCAGAGGCTTCTGCTTTACACGGGAAATTCGGGTTACGGATTGACGACCGACAGATTTTATCCGATGGCGTTTATGGTTTTACTCGCACTCGTTTTTGTGTGGTTTGCTCTGACCGTTTTGCGTGGGGCAAGACATCAGTTTGCGTGGGGAAGTTTGTGGCTCACCTTCTTTATTCTCGGAAGTTTGCACGTTTTAAATCCCGACGATTTTATTGTGCGGACTAATGTTAAATTGATGCAGCAAGGGCGAACTTTTGATGCTTATTATAATGGAAATTTGAGTGCCGACGCGATTCCCGCTTTAGTTGAAAACTTAGACGCGATGAATGAGCGGCAAAAATACGGTGTGAAAAGATCGCTCTACGATTTATATGCTCATAAGTATCTGGATGATTTCAGATCGTGGAACTATTCACGCTGGTCGGGGCAATGGGAACTTTATGAGAATCATTTGCTCGAAAGTCCTTTAGGTAAATAGGGCTTTCTCATAAAAAATTGATTGCTTTCAATGTTTTCAATAATTCATCGAAATTATCTGAGAAGTTTTTCAACCGGGCTTTCATATTTTGACAACCCGTTTTTCTCAGTATTTCCAGCACTATCGTTCTGAGTCCTGCCAGTATTCTTTGCAGAGGCTTTTTTTGATCGCATCGCGTCTTCGTTCAAACTCACATCCCGCCGATGGTTATTGACTTCTACTTGCCAATGCCCTCTGACGGCTTGGCATAATCCGGCATAATCTTTTTC
>JBGTKR010000479.1:0-7966 GCA_041744535.1 Pyrinomonadaceae bacterium | reverse complement strand
AAACCTTTGCGGGCAAGTTCGAGATGTTCGGGGCGAAATTTCCCGTTCGCTTCGCCGTCAAGCATTTGCAATTGACCGAGTTTTTCCGCCAGAGTCATTTGTGCTAGAAGTGCATTGACCTTTTGTTCGATTTGAATATCTTTGGCTGAAAGTTTTCGCGTTGCAACTTGTGCCGGAACACTCGAAAACAGCAGCAGGATAAAAGTTAAAATCAAACCTTTAGTTTGTTGTCTTTTCATTTTTATTTATGAATTATGTAAATTTAATTATTTGCCGCACGGCTTTTTCGGTTTATAAATTTGTCGGCAACCTGCAAAAATTCTTCGACCTGCGAATCCCAATAATCCCAATTATGCACGCCGGGCAATTCCCTGTATTCGTGCGGAATATTGCGTTCGTTCAATAATGAAACAAAATCGCGGTTGGTTTGAAATAAATGATCTTCCGTTCCGCAATCTATATAAAAAAACGGAAGACGCTTTATTTCGTCGGCGTTTTTATCCCGCAAGATTTTAAAAATATCGTTCGTCTGCCTCGCTTTATTTTCATCACCGCCGAAAACTTCATTTATCGAATCTCTCGCCTGCGGATGATTTTTTAAACGTAAAGGAGCGTCGAAAGCTCCGCTAAATGAACCGACGAGAGCAAACTTTTCCGGGTATTTCAGACCAAATTTAACCGCACCGTAGCCGCCCATTGAAAGTCCCGCGATGATCCGCCCGTTTTTGTCGGCAAGCGTGCGAAATCTTTTGTCAATCAGCGGTATAAATTCATCTGTCAAATAACTTTCATATTTATCAAACGGCACGTTTACGCTGTCGGAATACCAACCGTTGCCGCCGTCCGGCATTACGATTATGAAATCATAATTTTTGGAATAGGTTTCATCAATTTTCGTTAAATCCGTCCAATTCTTAAAATTGCCGCCGAGTCCGTGAATTAAATAAATTACCGGAAATCTTTTTTGTCGGTTTGGTTCATATTGATCGGGAAAAATTATGCGGTAAGACATTTCCCGCCGCATCGTTTTGCTGTTATGCGTAAAATCTCTGAAATTATTCTTTTGGGAGATAACTGAAAAAATTTTATCTGTTGACTGTGTTGAAACCGGAACAGATAGAAGCATAAAGAACAGAACTAAAATTATATTTTTTAAAAATGTAATTTCATATCTATTCATAATCTTTCAAATGATAATTGTTTATTAAAACCAAAATCTGGAAAAAAAGACAAGAGATGAAAATTTTTCAACTCAAGTCTTATATTCCATAGTTTATTTTCAAGAATTCAGACTAAAAATTAAATCTTGCCTGAAATTCGATGACGCGACCGGCAAGCCCGTTTGTAGCTCTGCCGAACTGTTGATTAGGTTGGTCATTATTATTAATTCGCGTGCTGCCTGAAGCGAAACCGAACGGTGTAAGATTTAAGATGTTAAAGGCATTGAAAAGATTTGCCCGAACATCTAAATTTGATCTTTCACCCAAAAATGGGAAGGCAAATTTCTTCGCTATTGTTAAATCAACATTAAAATAACGCGGACCGCGGAAGCTGTTGCGTCCGATTGCCGGAGGATTAAGCAAAAAGTTTGCTTGCCCCATTGCATTTCGGTTAAGCGTGGTTAGGAAAATGGTGTTGCATCCGCCCGTTGTATTCAAACAGTTCGCTCCCGGAATGAAACTTCCCGTAAAGTTTCCGTTTCCGGTCAGAAATGTATTATTTGAAGTGTCATTTCCCGCACCGCCGAAAAATCCGGTCGGGCGGAAAGGTCCGAACTCTGCGGCACTGGATGAACGAATTCCCGGTCCGCCGACAACGGGCGTAAACGGAAAACCCGTGTGATACGTTACGATTCCGCTTAGTTGGAAACCGCCGAGAAGAGTTTCGACAAAATCATTACGATTTTTGAAAAACGGCAATTCATATAATCCGAACAGATCGAAATTATGCGTTACGTCAAAATCCGAAGGTCCGTATTCGGAGTCATTATCAACCGGAAAAGTCTGATTGGTAACAAAACCGGGACCGAGATTCGATAAATTATCCAAACTCTTGGAAAAACGATAATTTGCCTGAACCTGAAATCCGTTGGCAAACCTTCGTTCAATTGTTGTCAGCAATGCGTTGTAATTCGATTCGACATCCGGTGTCGGCAGAAATGCCGCACTTATATTCGGATTGAGATTTGCAAAGATAAAGTTTTGATTAACCAGACGAATCAAGTTGCGTGTATGACTTCCCTGATAACCGACAGTTCCCGTAAGTTTCAAAGGCAATTCGTATTGCAGTTGGAGAGAATAACGGAAACTTTGAGCATTCGGCTGATCCTGCGGTGAACCGTATATTTCTACTGCACCGTTAAATGGCAAACCGTTTGCCGGATTAATTCCGCCGCCCAAAACCGGATTGGTCGGAAAAATGCCGGGTGAATTACTGCCGCCGACAGCATATAAAATTTGTCCGCCCACGAATGGCGAGCCGAAATCTGTGGCTGCCGTTCCACAGCAAATCCCGAAGCGTCCGAAGAACGGCGGGTTAGCAAGTGAATTGATAAAGGCGACATTCGGAATGCGGTTGTAGCCGATACCGAAACCGCCGCGAATAACACCTTTACCGTTCAAAAATGACGGAGTGTAAGCAACGCCGATCTGCGGTCCGAAGTTGTTCCTATCCGGTCTAAAAAATTCGTCAACTACTTCGACTCGTGCATCAACTAATCCGTTCGAGCCTAAAATAAGGTTGGTTTGACGATTCAATCCGTCGTTGATCGGTGGAAAATATTCATAACGCAAACCCAAATTCAAGGTTAGATTCGGCTTTACCTTCCAATCATCCTGAACAAAAAATGCGTAATCATTCGTTCTGTATTCACGTTGGGCATTTGCCGGTGCTCCGGTATTCGGATCGGCGTTGATGCCTTCGAAAATCGGTGTGTCGTTTGCCAGATTGAAAAGTCCGACGAAACTGAAAACCGGACGGGCACCGCCGATCAAACTTCGGTCGTTCATATCGGTTCTGTATTGTGCACCTAATTTAAGAACGTGATTACCGATCACCCAATTGAATGTATCGCTAATATCCAAACTTTTTTCCGATAAAATACCGGGAGTATTTTCCCCACGCGGTGCACCGAATCTGATTCGGTCAAACGGAAGCCCTTCAACTTCGATTCGCGGAATACCGAAGTTGGAATCCGGGTTGGATTCTACTTCATTAAATGAAAAACCGCTGTAATTTATGCGGAACTGATTGAATTTCGTGCCGGAAAAAGTCCGGTTATAAATTCCAGCCACCGAAAAA
The DNA here is from genome assembly GCA_041744535.1 of Pyrinomonadaceae bacterium. Lineage (GTDB taxonomy): Bacteria > Acidobacteriota > Blastocatellia > Pyrinomonadales > Pyrinomonadaceae > Aridibacter. The sequence goes on along the minus strand of JBGTKR010000479.1, from coordinate 4,666 downwards.
TTCAAACGGTCGGAAATAATATCACCGATCGGACGACTGCGTCCGCCAACATCCGCCCCGTTACTGAGCGTCGGAGTGAAAAATGTTGAAATGGCGATACTATCTTTGTCCGTTGCATTAAAATCTATTCTCGTAAAGTATTGATTGCCTTCAAAGGAATTCGGGTTGTTTAATTCGACATACTGAATGTCGGGAATGCCGTCAAATCCGCCGCCGATGTCCGATCTGCCGACTCCGCCGCCGAGAGGTAAATAAACATTTCTCGTTCCGGTGATCGAGCCTATATCAAGACCGCCGTTCACCATTTGGCATCTGTCCGAGCCGAAGCCTGCAAAACCGCAGGAAACGGGAATAACTCTGTTTATCCGCGGAAGGATATTTGAACCCGCAAACACTTGGGCGGTTACGCCGTTCGGACGCAAAGTGCGAACTAAATCGCGGTATTGCGAAGTTTCAACAAAAGCCAGCGATGTATTACTGGTGTCAGTTCTCAAGCCTTCATATGAGAAAAAGAAAAACAGTTTATCTTTTCCATCAATAAATACCGGACCACCCTGTCCGAAATTCAGAAACGGCAGAGGTCCGCCGATACTTCCACCGAATTGGTGCTGTCTGTTTTCAACCCGCTGGGCAAATCCCGGAAATTTATTAAAGGCATTAAATCCCGGTTGATTGTTTTTGTAGAAAAGACTTCCGTGATAGTCGTTCGTCCCATTCTGACTGACAACTTTGATTGTCGCACCGGAATTTCGTCCGTCTTCAGCTGAATATGAACTGGATGTGATCGTAACTTCTTTGACAGCTTCCTGACTCGGCGTGATGATTGCACCGCCGCCGTTCGTCTGACTGTTGACGCTTACACCGTCTATTTGGAAATTATTAGCATCAACTCTTTGTCCATTTGCGGAAATTGGAACTTGGTTTTCAGTTTGAAAAATAGAAGTATTCGAACCGCCCGGTCCGGTTGAATTAGGAAAACCGCTCGAAGCACCACTTCCGCTTCTTGCTCCGTCGCCGAAAACTCCCGGTGTCAATCGTGCCAATTCATAAGGATCACGACCAATTTGAGGTAATTCTTTTACCTCTTTATTGGAAATAGTATTGCGGATATTGGCATCTTCGGTTTGCAGAATCGTATTATCCGCTTCGACCGTTACGACTTCGGAAATACCGCCGACATCAAGTTGGACATCAACCCCTCTGGGTGCTTCGGCATCAACTTTTATATTTTCAATGACTCGTGTATTAAAGGAATCCTGCTCGACCGTGATGCTGTAATCTCCGGGAGCAAGTCCTGTGAAACGATAAAAACCGTTATCACTCGCAGTAGTTTTTTTCGTTTCACCCGTTTCCTTATTTTTAAGTGTAACGGCTGCACCGGGAATCGTCGCTCCGGTGGTATCGGTTACAGAACCTTGAATACTTGCTTTAAACTGTGCATTGGCAATGACGGCAAAACCGAACACGAACATACTGCATAAAAGAGAACGAATCAGAACATTTAAGCTCTTAGACATTTGAAAACCTCCAAATTGACTTGAATAAATTTTTACCTTTGTTAATTAAATGAACCAAAGCCGACGTTTAGGGTAAATCGGTTTAGTAAATCGTTTTAGTAATGATTGGAAGTCTATAATAAAATTTATGAATCCGTCAACAAAAATATTTCATAAATGTTAATTTTTTTATAATTTAACGCTTTTTCCGGAACAATTTTGTGGAAACTCTTGTTTTAAACCGTTGTTATATGCGAAACTTACGCGATGCCGGATTCCAAAACTAAAAGTATATCAAAAGCTGCTGCAAATAACGCTGCAAAGGAAAAAGCCGTGAGCTTAAAGGATGTCGCCGCCGAACTAAAACTTTCAACAACTTCAGTTTCATTGGTTTTAAATTCCGCTCCGACGGCTGATTCGATTCCGCAGGAAACTCAGGACCGAATTTTTGAAGCCGCCCGCCGATTGAATTATCGCCCAAATTATATCGCCCGTTCTCTGCGGGTTCAGCGGACGCATACCATCGGAGTTTTGATTCCCGAATTGAGCGGCGGTTATGCCTCGACCGTTTTAAGCGGAGTCGAGGAAGAACTTCTTGAAAAGGATTTCTTTTACTTTATCGGAAGTCATCGCCACAAACCGGAATTTATCGAACGCTATACCAAATTTTTTATGGAGCGTTGCGTCGAAGGCATTTTAGCGATTGATACTCCGCAAAATCATCAGACGTTTCTGCCCGTCGTTTCGATTTCGGGACACGACAAAATAAAAGGTGTAACAAATATCGAATTAAATCACGAAACGGCGGCAAAATTAATGGTCGAACATTTAATAAATCTCGGTCATACGAAACTTGCCGTCATCAAAGGTCAGGATTTTAGTTCCGACACCGAGATTCGCTGTAATGCGATCATTGAAGCCGCTCAAAAATTCGATATTCATATCAGCGATAATCTCATAACTCAACTCGTCGGCAATGATCCTTCACCTGAAACCGGCTACCGTGCCGCCAAAAAATTACTTGCGGCGGGCGAAGAATTTACCGCACTTTTAGCTTTTAACGATATTTCGGCAATCGGGGCGATCCGGGCGTTAAAGGAAGCCGGATCAAACATTCCCGAAGATATTTCGGTTACGGGTTTTGACGATATTGATGCCGCCGAATTTCATAATCCGTCGCTTACCACAATTCGCCAGCCGCTTTTTGAAATGGGCAGATTAGCCGCTCAAACCCTGCTCGACAAACTTACCGAATCAAACAGCGATAAGGAAATTCAAACGCTGACCGTCGAACCGGAACTGATTATCCGCCAATCCACCGCTTTTTCTAAAAAATAATTTTATGCCGGACAATTCCAATTTGAAACCTTTGCCAGACTCCAATAAAAGACTTTTGATCTCTTTGCATATAGGTTTTTTGCTGATCGGCATTATCACGGTTTTGCTTGGACAAATTCTGCCGATTCTGTCCCGCCGTCTGTCTTTAAATGACGGCGAATCGGGATATTTTTTTATTGCCCAATTTGCCGGCTCGCTGACGGGAGTTTTTTTTTACAATCAAGGGATAAAAAAAATCGGACATCTGAAAACACTTCTGATCGGATTTTGTTTAATGTCGGTCGGATGTTTCGGTTTGAATACGGACAATTTTATTTGGTGTCTGTTGACTGTTTTGCTTTACGGCATCGGCATCGGTATAACAATTCCGACAATAAATATGCTGGTCGTTGAATTGAATCCGGTAAAATCTTCATCATTATTAAATCTCATAAATTTCTTCTGGGGCATCGGTGCAATATTATGCAAACCTTTTGTTGATTATGTCGGCTCGCCCGAAACGTATTTTTTACCGACCGTTTTTCTTGCGATTCTATTGTTGATATTCGGTTTGATTATCGGTTTTTCAAAAATTTCGGAAAGTCTTGCAGAACCGGAAATTAAAATTGTCTTAATCACCCCGATCTGGAAAACCCCGACGGCGTGGCTGATCGCTTTCTTTAATTTTATACATATCGGTATCGAAAGCAGCGTTGGCGGCTGGATCACGACTTTTGAAAATCGCCTGCCGGAATCTTCTCCTTTCGTTTGGCTTTCGGCGGCATTTGTTTTCTTTCTTTTTCTGGTAATCGGTCGGGGAATAGCTCCGGTATTTTTTAAATATCTAAATGAAAACTCCTTGTTATTTGCAAATTTGGTTTTAATGACTTTCGGAGCAGGCGTGATCTTTTTGGCGAATAGCTTTTGGTTTTTACTGCTCGGAGTCGCAATCTTGGGATTTGGCACGTCGTCGGTTTTCCCGACAAATATGTCCCGATTTACCAAAATTTTCGGTGCTGAATCTGCCCGTAATGCAACTCCAATATTCATTCTCGGAAGTTTGGGCGGAGCTTTTATGACGTGGCTGGTCGGGTTTATCTCGACATCTTTCGGAAACTTACGAATTGGGTTTTTGGTTGTTTTGACAGGCTGTGCCGTGTTACTCATATTTCAAATAATTATTTCTCAAACGGGAAAATTTCCGCAAAGGAAAGTTAAACATGAAATATTAAAATAGATTTTATTGAATACGCCGACAATGATGATTTCAATTCCATATTGGTGCAATTAAATTTACCGTCGTTTTCGGATTAGCCAGAGCATATTCTTTGTGATTCAAGGCACGGCTAAAAAAGATTCTACTGCCAAGCGTCTGCTCGATTTAGACAATATTCAAACTGCAAACTTATACCAATACTACTTAGAAAGGTATGTTAAGCAAATCAGTATAGCGAACGATAGTGAGCAGCATAATTTCCTTTCAATGTGAGTGTTACCTAAACCTGCTCGCTATGGCTCGCTATACTGATGTTTCCTTTAACACACCAACTATAATTGTTTTAGTATCAATACCTTCGCCAATTTTTTTTAAGGCAGATTGTGCCACTACATTTTGTGGTTGTCATTTTGAATACATACAATATACAGACGCGAATTTGCCATTTTTAGGCTAAATTTAAAATTGGCGAAGGTATTGAGTATAACATCCAAAAGCGGCTGTGAACCCAAAATAAAACTACCAACTACCGATAAAATAAGAGAATTACCTTTTTACTCTCGTTAGAAGAATTCGAGATTTTGAAAAATATGAAGTTTTACTAAATAATCGTCAGTAGGAATTCACTTGATTTTTC
>JBGTKR010000478.1:0-10906 GCA_041744535.1 Pyrinomonadaceae bacterium | reverse complement strand
GCGGCGGAACGCCCGATAACTTTGTCCGCATTTTAGCACCGAGCGGAAAAGTCGCCGATTTTGCCAAAAATATTGTTCCCGATTTTGAAGAAAGCGAATTCGCCGGATCAACTTTTACGCCCGATGGCAAAGTTTTATTCGTCAATATTCAAGAACCGGGTTTGACGCTCGCAATCTGGGGCGATTGGAAAAATTTTCAGTCCTAAAATTGCGGCGGCTGCGGCGGATTATAATTTATCGGCATTGATTCATTATTAAAAATTGCCTTGATTTCCGGTTTTGAAAGAACAATCAAACTCCAGATACCGAACGGTAATCCGACAATAAAACAACAAGCCGTAACGGGAAGCATCGCCAGAATAGCAGCAAATTTTACCAATTTTTTCCGCTTTCCCTTCATCATTTGAAATCCGCCGTAAATAATAAAAGGTGCTGAAATCAAACTTAGAAATGCAATTCCATAGCCAATAAATGTGCTGAAATAAAAACCTAATCTCTCAGCATCATTTACCGGACTATATGTATCTTCAACAACTCCCGCCAGCCGAGCTAATCCGCTTAATAAAACAAAAAATCCTATCACAGCGTTAATAAAACCGACGACGATTAAACCAATTGCCGGAACTTTTAGTTTTTCCAACTCATTATTCATCTGTTTTCTCCATAATTTTCCTTCTCAAATAATCCAGAGCCGCTTGCGAAGAACGCCAGCGAATCAGATTTCTGTCGCCGGGCAATTTTAGTCGAAGCGATTTTGTTTGCTCTTTGTCGGCATATCCGACAAAAACCGTGCCGACGGGTTTTTCGTCAGTGCCGCCGTCGGGTCCCGCGATTCCCGTGATCGAAACTGCATAATCGGTGGCGGCACGTTCCCGCATTCCCTTTGCCATCGCTTCGGCAACTTCCTTTGAAACCGCTCCGTGTTTTTCGATCAATTCCGGCGAAATATTCAAAGTCCGCACTTTTGCGTCATTGTGATAAGCAACGACACCTTCGATAAAATATTTTGAAGCACCCGCCACATTTGTCAATCTTTCGCCGATCAAACCGCCCGTGCAGCTTTCGGCAACAGATAAAGTTTTGCCTCTATCGGTTAAAAGTCTGCCGATGACTTCTTCCATTTTTTCGCCGTTCAATGCAAAAACCGCAATTCCGAGTTTGTCGGCAATTTTATTCGCTACTTCTTCATTTAGTTTATCGGCTTCAGATGAAGTTTTTCCTTGAGCGGTGAGTTGAATTTCTATTTCGGTTTTATTAAAAAGCGTGGCGGTTTGCGGATTTTTGTATTGCGTATAGATCGGTGCGATCAGCTCATCCAGCGAAGATTCGCCCATTCCCGAAACCCGCAAACTTCTCCGACGAACAAAAATCTCGCCCGCCGATTCTTTTAATTTCGGCAAGACGTGCATTTCAAACATCGGTTTTAATTCTCTCGGCGGACCCGGCAGAACAACCAAAAATTTCCCATCTAAATCCGACATCATTCCAACCGCCGAACCGTTCGGATTCGGTAAAATTTTAGAATCTTCGATAATATAAGCCTGCGATTTATTCTTCTCCGGCATTTCATAGCCGTATGAACGGAATCGCGTCCGTAAATCTTCAAAAAGATTTTCTTTGAAAATGAGTTTTTTATCTAATGCTTTGGCGGAAACTTTGCGTGTAATGTCGTCTTCGGTCGGTCCGAGTCCGCCCGTCGTAATTACAATGTGAGAACGCGATACGGCATCCCGAATCGTTTCTTCGAGCCGCATTTCATCATCGCCGACAATGGTTTTTAACTTAACTTCAATGCCGATCTCGTTTAATTTTTCCGTCAGCCAAAGACTGTTCGTGTCTGTTTTTGTTGGAGTTAAAAGTTCCGAACCGATGGCGATTATTTCAGCAGAAAGCATATGTTTTTGTAAATAGAAAATAGTAAATTGTGAATAGTTTAAGATTTATCCGAACTATTCACAATTTACTATTTTCTATTTACTATTTTCTGTTTTCTACTGAATATTTTTGTCGTAAATATCGTGCAGAACTTCCGTTATCGGTTTGCGGTTGGCAAACATATCATCTTCATTTTTGCGGCGGCGGGTAAGTTTGCGGCGGACGCTTTGTTTCGAGTCGTTTGCCCGCTGCTCTTCTTTTTCCGCTTTTGTATCCACAACGCTTCTGAACAATTTTTCAGTTTCAGCTTTTTCCACATTTTCCCACGTTTTCCGAGAAAGTTTTTTGCGGTTGGTTGTTTCCTTAACGGATTTGAATTCTTCGAGTTTTTGGCGGCTTTCTTCTAAAATATGTTTACCGCGATTTTTTCTGGCACGTTCAAGAGAACGGACGGCGGCAGAAGTTTGCGGTGCTTTGGTCGGTTCGCGTTCGATGTTTCGCAAAACTTTTACGTAATCTCTCAGGTCGCTTGAAGGATGCAGATAAGTTCCTTCATCGGAATTATCGTTGTCAACCAAATAGGAAAGATGATTGACCGCCGCCTCGTGGTTTTCGATCTTGTTGTATAAAGCTCCGAGCGTAAAATAAACCAGCGGCGGAGCACCGTGCATATACTGCAGAATTTTCTCCCCGCTGTAAATCACTTCCTGAATTTCAAAGCCGAACCAGCGGCGTTCATCATCCCGCAGAATCTCATTGGCGGAAAGATAAAACTCAAAAACCTGCCGAATCCCCTGCTGCGACGGTTGAGAAAATGTTTTCCACAAAAAATATGCAAAAACTCCAAAGAAAAATATCACGATCATCGGAAACCCCGCGACGAAAAGCATTGTTGCAATCACGCCGAATGTTAAGCCATACTGCGTTTTTTCTTTTATTGCCGTAGTCTGTTTTTTCTGTAATTGATTATTCACGCTTTTTTGATTCGGTAAACAAATAAATTAGTTTTGCCGTCCGAATCTGTTATTTTTTATCTTCTTTTTCAGATTTTTCCGCTTCTTTTGCTTCTTCCGCTTTTTTTGCTTTGGTTTTTTTAACCGTTACTTTTTTCTTCGCTGTGGACTTAGAAGCAGATTTTTTCTTTGCCGTTGTCGAAGATTTTTTCTCGTCGGAAGTTTCTTCTTCGATATCAACGAATTTGTGTTCATCGGGACGTTTTGCCTGCTTGTCTTCCTGCTCCATCTTTAAGCCGAATCCGGCAAGCACATCCATCACTTTGCCGACCGCCGCATAAGGCGAGTTTAAAACGTATGAAAAAGTTTCGCTCAAAGCGATGGCTTCGAGTTCGACCAGATTTGAAATTTTCTTTTCCAGCGGCAGTTCTTCAAATTCTTTTTTAAAGTCTTCGCGGAGTTTTTCCTCCGAATCCTTTTCTTCTGCTGCAGTTTCTTTTTTCTTGACTGACATAACTGTTATTTCTCCTGCTTTCTCGGTTTTCGCCTGACAAGACAAGCGTTCACCGTTTTTACGTGCGGCGGAACTCAAATGTTCCTTTTCAAATAGTGTCGGTTCGGACAAAAGTGTTTCGCCTTTTGAAATCGTCATTTTACACGCCTGTGTCGGTTCGACACCTTCAACTTTGCAATCGCACCCGACATCAATTCCCAGACGCTTTGCCGCGTCAATCAAATATGTGCCGACGGCGACGATTCCTTCCCTTTTTTCGGATTCAAAATTTATTAATACTTCTTTTTGCATATAATTTTAATTAATGGATGTTTTCACACGCACACGCGGCTGAGCCCCGGATGCGGCACTTTTGAGATTTTTTTCCTTGTGCTGACACTCATCGCAGACTCCCAAAATTCTTAACGAATGATGTGTCGGTTTGAATTTGAATTTGTCCGCCATCTCGTCCTGCAGTGCTTCAATTTCAGCCGAGAAAAATTCGATTATTTTACCGCATTCGGTGCAGATCATATGGTCGTGATGAGCGTGGTCAAAATGATGTTCGTAATAAGTTCTGCCGTCGCCGAGCCGGACTTCCCTTGCCAAACCTGCTTCGGTCAAAAGTTTGAGCGTCCGATAGACGGTTGTCTGCCCGACATTCGGGTCTTCCTTTTGCACCAGCCAATACAAATCTTCGCTAGATAGATGTTCTTCCGTGCTTAGAAAGACTTCGAGAATCAGTTCGCGTTGTGCAGTTTTACGCAAACCGGATTTTTTTATGTGTTCGAGAAAAATTTCCCTCTCTTTTTTAAACTCTTCTTTTTTTGCCCCCATAATTCCTTTTATTTTTTTTCTTTCGCTAATCTAAAAATTATTCGATATTTTTATATTATCACTTGAGATTCTTTTTCGCTAACGAAATTTTCTTTGTCATTTTTTCCAGTATTTCCCTGCTTATTCCTTGTTCTTCGGCAAGTTTTAAGGAACTTTCACCGAGCAGCAGATAAATTTCCGCTTGTTCCCGCGTCGCATTTTCCTGCAAGGTTTTAATGTGTTTCTCCAAAGTTTCCAGATCGCCGCGTGCAAAAGTTCCCGTCAGGGCTTCGGCAAAACTTTGATTCTCCAGATTTTCAAATGTGCTTTTAACGAGCGGCATCAGAATTTTTTTCGCGTCCGACTTTTCAACTCCGCAGGTTTCCAGCATTTCGGCTGCAATTTTAATCAATGCAACCAGATGTCCGCAAGCCGTTACCGCCGAAGCGTGATAAAGCGTTTTATATTTTGTTTTGATCGAAAAAGATTTTCCGCCCAAATCTGCAACGACCCTTTCCGCAAGTTTTACCGCTTCCAAATCACCCTCGACACAAAAATAAGCATCTTTAAATTTTCGCATACCGATAAATGAATCACTAATTGAAACTAATGGATGGATCGAACCCGTTTTGAAACCTTTGTCATTTAATGAAGATAAAACTTCCGACGAAAGCGAACCGCTTGTATGAAAAATGTTCGGTTTTGTATTGGACGAATTTTGAGCTAATTTTTCAGCAACATTTTTTATTTCCGAATCCTGAACGGCAATAAAAATAATGTCTTCCGTAGTTATTTCAAATTCCTTCAGAGTTTTAACGTCGGGTTTTGAGGAGATTTGTCCGGCGATCTTTCGTGCTTTATCTAAATTGCGGGAAACAAGATTTTCAACCCGATAATTTTTCTCCGCCAACGCCAACGCCAACGCTCCGCCGACTTTGCCGACTCCGATTATTGAAACGCTTTTCATAATTTCAAAGTTTAAGATTTAAGAATCAAAATTCAAAGTTTAAGATTTAAGATTTAAAGTTTAGTAGTGGAGATCTAATAACCTTACTCATTATTAAAAAACTTATTTAGCCGTTGAAAACGGCGGTATATTTGTAGCCCACGATGCAAATCGTGGGTTTAATTTCAAACAAGATTTCAAGTGGTTGAAAACCACGACATATGTTTTGTATGTCGCCATTTTCAATGGCTTTATCTTATGATTTATCTTTTCCCACAACTTGCGTTGTGGGCTACAAATATATCATCGGTTTCACCGATTAAGAATTAAATTTATTTGGTGGGTTAGATTTTTTTTTTACTAATAGATTTAAAATTAAATTCACAATCTTGAATCTTGAATCTTAAACTTTCAGCAGAACGGGTTCTTTCGGCAATTCGTTTAACCACAGATCGAGTTTTTCACGCAGTTCGGTGGAATTTTGTAATTCATCGAGTTTTGGCATATTTATTTCAATAAGCGGCGACGAGGGTATATTTTCCAGCACATTATTTAAAATAATCAGCTGCTCCATCGTGAAAGTTTCTATCTCCGATCTTTGCGAAAACATATTTATTAATTTACCGGAGGCTTCGGCAAACTCTCTGTTCGGTTGCTTTTTGCCGTAAGATTCGATTGATTCGATTAGAACATCGCTTAACATCATTAATGTCCGGCGATAACTTTTTCGAGCGGAATCAATCAGAGAGTTTAGATTTTTCGGCAGATTTTCCCACTCGTTGATTTTCGCCAGATTAAACGAACAGGCACAAAACGGATGAGTTTTCAGATTTTCCCTCACGTCGAAACTGCAGTCGAGTTCCGTAAACTGTTTAAGGATTTTTTGTGTTTCCCGCCAATAATACGTTTGAAAAACGGATAATTTCGATAAATTTTCAAACTCCCACCATTCATCGCTTTTGAAAATTTCATCAAATTTTTCCTGCAAATGATGCGATCTCATAATCGTATCGTGTTTAACGGCAAAATGTTCGCTGTATGATCTGTGGAAATTCTGCCAGAGTTCCTGCATTTCAAGGTTTTCTTCGGCATTCGGTGAATTTGCACCTTTGTTTATCAAGTAAAAAAGTCTTTCGCGGTAGTCTTCGATCTCCTCATTATTGGTTGATTCGCAAACCGCCAGATACGACCAAATCTTTTCGCGTAAAGCCGCTCCCTGTATAAAATGTTTGAGAACGATCATTTTTCGGGCGTTATTTTGAAATTCCGTTTCCGAATCATAAAAGGTATCGGCAATTCTGTGCAGTCCTTCTTCTGTGGAAATTGATTCGCTCAAAACCGCTTCAATCGTTTCCGCCGCCATTCCGAAGGTTTTTTCAATATCGGCGGAAAAATACCAAACCTTGGTATTTAAAATTTCGTCAGGCAATTGATTGAACCGCTTGAGAATATCCAGGTCATTCCAGTTTTCGAGCCATTTATTTAAACCATCTTTAATTTCAAGAGCATCTATGGATTGAATATCTTTGAGATTGGTAAATAATTTTGCCCATTTGATTAATTTCTCAACGTCAAACTGAACGCCGGAAGTTTTCGCAAGTCCGTCAATATCGTCCCAGAGAATTTTCAGATCCAATGAACGGCGGTTTATCCGGTCGCCTTTTGTCGTAATAAATTCAAATTTTCTGTGTGCGACTAATGCTCCTAAAATCAGATGTTGTGCTTCCCGCACGATTCCGAAGGGCGATTCCTTTAAACTGCCGTAAATTGTTTCCAGACTCGCTTTTTCGCCGGAAATTTTCTCAACCAAGGAAACAACTTTTTTCGCCCACGGCAGAGCAAAGAGAATTTCTTCGGATTCGAGAACGAAATTTTCCCCGCGTTTAGTTACCAAACCGAGCGGCAAAGCAAAATTTTCCGCCAATTCCTGCACATTTTCGTGATTGATTCTTGCTCCGCTGAATAGATCATTGACCAGTTTTGAAACATCATTCATCAAAAGAGTTTTCGGGAACAAAGGATGGTCGGGATAAACACTTTCAAAATGCGGTGCGAGCATCGCCGAGAACATTTCACTCAGACTGTTTTTTTCGCTTGTGCCGTTTGAGAAACCGAATTCGTGTTCCCCTATCAATAATTTTGCATTGCTTAAAAATATTCTGTTCCAGATTTTTTCCGCCGCAACCAGATGCGTGTGGACGGCGGCACTGACTTGTTCGGGATTTTCCTCACGCAGGTTCTGGTCGTTCAGCAGAAAATATAATCTTTTCAGCGTTTTTATTTCATCCGTTCTAAGCCGTGCCGTCTGCCAAACCGCTTTTGAAATATCGTTTTTGTTTCCGGCAAATTCGGCGTTTTCCCGCGAACTGTTAATAAAAATTTCCAGATCGAAAAGATTCGAGTTCTTAGAACCTTGCAAATTTAGCGAATTCTCGTTTTCCCAATTCCACCAAAGTCTTGCCCGGCGAAGTCCGCCACGCCAGATGATCTGGCAATCAGCCCAATCAATTTTTTCCGCTTCGTTTTCCGCCGAAAAATGCCAGTCGGTGAATTTTTCCTTGGCGACACGCCGCAGCAAATTCGGGATCACATCTTCGGAAACAGTATTTAAGGCATCATCGAGTTTGTCGTTAAAACTGTCCTTCTTGGTTAATTTGAAACTGTAACGGGTTTCTCTTCCCTCGGAATCCTTACGCCAAATTCCTTCGGGCAATGAATCGGCGAACAATTCAAGCAAATTTTTAACATTTTCAACCGATTTCTGCGGCTCCCGCTCATCGAAGATGAGCATTGCCGCCGCAACTTCTTCGGCAGTCGTGCCGTCGCCGTCCAGAGATAAAATAAACCAAGCCTTCAGGATCAGTTTTGCCTGAAGCCGCTGCATAACCGGAACTTGCGAGATAAGTTCCCTGTTTATTTTGTCAAAAGTTTTAAAAACCTCTTCCAGATCGGGAGATTTCCGCAAAGCGTGTTCGACACTATCAAAGACTTCATCCAAAGCGATCAGGGAATTTGCCGGACGACCTAAAATCTTTGTTCCCGCTTCGGATGTAAAACTCAAAACGGAAAAATCCGTTACATACAGACGGACAAACGGAGCAACTTCCAGAATCGCCGGATGAAGCGGATAAAGCGAAGTAAAACGCTGTTCGCTCCAGCGAAAGCCGGAAAATGCCGCTCTGAAATCGGAATATACCTGTCGAATGAGAGATTGCGTCTGTCTGTGTTTCGGAAAAATATTCGTATTAATTATCTGATACAGATGCTCCTGATCGAGATAATCAATTGCAAAATTCCGTGTGATCGCCGAATTTATGCCGTCGGCATCGGTTATGTCGTCATCGAGTGCGACACCGATAAAAACATTGTGATCTTTTGCAATTTCAGCCAGTTCGCCCAAAAATTCCCCGTCATCTCTGACAACTCTCGACTCTCTTTCAAATGCCGTGTCAATTATTATGACAAACGGCAGTTCTCCGGCTTTTTCCGCCGTAAATTTTATTAGATATTCCTTTTCATCCGGTATTTCAGATTCTTCCAAACCCAGACAATTTGCTACACCGAATTTCAATTCATCAAGCAGAGTAGTCTGTGTTCCCCTTCTGACATAGGCGACCGGATAACTACGCCTTTTCAAATGCCGGGAACTCGCACTTATGAGCTGATCGGAGATTTTTGAACGCAATTCGGGATTTGCCGCTATCGCTCCGAGAGTCGCCAGAAAATGACTTTTTCCGACCCCGCGATAACCTGCGAGAGCTTTAGCAGTTCCATCCCCGTTTTGAACTTTCACCAATTCGTCAATCCAGTTCGCCATTAATTCCGATGTAATTGCGGTAAAATGATAATTTGAAAGTGTTTCGGAAGGTTCGGCGGTAAAATCCTTTAAACTCTCGTAAGGATGAACTTCGATCAAATCTTTAATTTTTTCTTTAATTCGGTTCATTTAATCTGGTTTAAATTAAGGGAATAATTATGACGGATTTTGATATTTATATTGTTACAATAAATCAGGGCGGATTTATCAAAATTGTAGAAGTATATTTTCACGGTTATTGTTTTCTATAACCAAAACATATTTTAACAGGTTTTAACATTAACTGAAACCTTTTTTCTATAAAATTTTGTTTTTTTCGTGGAAATTAAAATTTCACAAACTTTTATTAAAGATTCTGCATCATAAAAATGTTGCTTAATACAATAATAAAAAGTTAGAATTATTCTTATAGACTTTAAATGATTTTCGGAGGCAAAAATATGTTCAAGGGTTCGAGCAGCAGAGTAACTGCTTTTTTTCTGTTTGTAGCTGTGTGGTTCAGCAGCGTTGCAATAATGCCGCAAAATACCTTCGCCCAGCAAAGTGATGATAAAGATAATAAAAACCAACAAACTTCCAATTCAAAAGGAAATTTAAATAAGGACGAAGACCCGTCGCAGATCGGAAAACGTAATATCAACAGCGGTTTTGATAAATTCGTCGGCTGGCTCGGTGGTTCGCGTGAAAAGGAAATTGCCATCGGCAGACAACTCGCCGCACAGGTCGAACAGCAGGCGAAAATGGTTGAAGACCCGATGATTACGGAATATGTAAACCGCGTCGGTCAGAACATCGTGCTTAATTCCGATGCAAAAATTCCTTTTACAATTAAAGTAATTGACAGCGACGAAGTAAATGCCTTTGCACTTCCGGGCGGATTTTTCTTTGTCAATAAAGGTTTGATCGTCGCCGCCGACAACGAAGCGGAACTTGCGGGCGTAATGGCTCACGAGATCGCTCACGTTACGGCACGCCACGCAATGGAAAATTCCGGTAAGGGATCGCTGATAAATTACGGACTTTTAGCCGGAATAATTTTCACGGGCGGCATCGGCGGAGCGATTCTGCAAAACACAGCCGGGATCGGACAGGCACTCGCCTTCTTCAAATTCAGCCGCGGTGCTGAAAAAGAAGCCGACGAACTCGGCGTTCAGTATTTATATGCCGCCGGTTACGATCCGACAGCGATGGCTTCGATGTTTGAAAAACTCGCCTCGAAAAACAAGAAAAAACCCGGATCAATTTCAAAATTATTTCAATCGCATCCGCAATCGGTTGAGCGGCGTGATGACAGTCTTCAATTAGTTGCAAGATTTCCCGACAAAGAAGAATACAAGATCAGCACATCGGAGTTTCAAAAGGTAAAAGAACATCTTTTGAGAATTTCCAACGCCGGAGTAGTTTCGCCGGATGATATGGATGAAGTCGAAGACGGCAGACCGACCTTAAAACGTCGTCAGCCCGCACCCGACAGCACAAGTCCAACTGATTCGCCAACAACCAATGACGGTCCGCCGAAATTAAAACGTCGAAACGAGCCGACTTCAAATCCTGACAAGGATAACGATAATTAGTTTTCGGTTTAACATTTAAAGTCTGAAAGGGAAAGGTATTTTTATCTTTCCCTTTTTTTTGTTTATCAAATTTTATTCACAAAGATCGGTTCATTTTATAAAAACAGATGATTTAAGCTACAATAACTCTCACCAATGCTGAAAATCGAAAATTATATCAACGGTCAATTAGTTACGCCTGTTTCGGGCGAATATCTCGATAATTATAATCCTGCAATCGGCGAAGTTTATTCAAAAATTCCCGATTCCGATGAACGCGACGTTGAAAAAGCAGTCGAAGCGGCACGAAATGCTTTTCCCGAATGGTCGGCGAAAACTCCCGAAGAACGCCACGATATTTTGATAACAATTTCAAAACTTATTGAACGTGATTTGGATAAATTGGCGGAAGCCGAAAGTATAGACAACGGCAAGCCGAAATCGCTTGCAAAA
>JBGTKR010000477.1:0-16429 GCA_041744535.1 Pyrinomonadaceae bacterium | reverse complement strand
GTCGTGGTGGTTACGGCAGCGATTGCCGTATTTTATTCAGGCGGAGCGGCATCGGCATTTTTACATACAATGATGGGAATAGTCGGCAAAATCATCGGATACGCGGCACAGGCGACATCATATATCATCACGAATTTCGCGTGTTGACACGAACTTAAAATTCGGCAATACGGATTTGATTTCCGTATGAAAGATCTTAATTATCCTTTGAAAATCATTTTAACTTTATCCAATACCGTAATAAAACAGCGGCTGTCAAACTTTAGCAAGACAGCCGCTGAAAGCCTGATTGTTAATAAACGGTAATAATCCTTCCATTAGAAGTCTTACCCGATGCCGAGTTAAACAAGTAAAGCCTGTAAGTTCCCGCTCCAAGAGTTACCGGAACCTGCACGCTCGAACTTGTTTTGTTCAAAAGGACATTATTCGGAACCGTGCATTTACCGAAATAATCGCACCAACCGCCCAGGATAATTCCCTGAACCGAACCGGTATCAAAATTCGCTCCGTTGGCGTAAACATAAAACTGCTGTCCTGAATATCCTGTAGAATTCGACAGCGAATCAAGTCGCGGCGATGCCTGACCCGATGGATAATTCGGATCAAAGTATCCCTGGATGTTTGCCGATTCCGGCGTAACCGTGCGTGTCGAAACATAACAGCCCGCCCAATTCGTTTCCTGAATCGTTATATTCAAAGAACCATTGCCGTTAACAACGACATTACGCACGACGGCGACGTGCCCATATGCGGAATTCGATCCCGGAGCGGGCATAACGGCGACCGAACCGACTCTCGGGAAACGGTGATTGATGATATTCAGTTTGTCCTGATAATAAGTCAAACCGTATGGAAGCGAAGGAACTTCCTGACGTGCGTATAAAACGCAGTTGCCCGGCACCGTGTTTGGATCGCATTGCGAAAATACGGTATTCGATAAACCTAAAATCAATGTGATAACCGAAATGATTCCGGTTAGGAAGAATTGTTTTTTCATATTTTTTACCTCTTTTTTACCTCTGTCTGGTTTAATAAATTTCTGACGGTGAGTTTCCCCGGTCTGCGGAAAAATTGCCCCGCCTTTCTCTTTTTACTAAACTGAGGTAGTAAATTGGAACACAAAATTTTTTGAGAATTGCACAAAATTCTTTAAGGATGGCAAATTATGCAAAGGACTCCCGACTATTACGACTTTTGCGGCGTGCGGTTATTTGTCGCTGACTTACATATCAAAATTCTCGAATCCGGCAAAGAGCATATCCCTTCGCCGATTCACCGTAGTTTTTTACTGGCTCTGATCAGAAGATTTCCGGAGATTGTTACTTACGAAGACTTATGGAAGGAAGTCTGGCGTTCTTCTATGGAGATGAGCGACACCGACTTGCGGAATATCCAAACCACTAAAGGACAATTAACACTCTGGTTCAGGGATAAAATCCAGAGAAATCTGCCGGTTGAAGTCGAACCGGGCAAAGGTTACCGATTGGACTGCGAGGTTACGCCGGGATGGATGCAAAGCGAACTGGAAATTACCGATCACGATTATCAGAACAATAAAAGCGAATACACAGGCGAAGAGCCGCCTAACCCCCGATTCCAGATGGAACTACTCACGAATACGAATAGTAATGCAAAAGTCGAAACTTGGACACAGTTATTTTACGCTCATACCAAATATATTATTGCCGTAAGTTTCTGCTACGGATTTCTTTTTTTTATCGCGGCGATTTTGGAAATTGCCTACCAGTTCGATATTTACGGGAAAAGAGCGGTAATATTTGCGCTGGTATTGATGGTTATTAATTTTGCGGCGATTCCGGCGGCATTTGCTGTAATTTGTTATCGTTTATGCCGAAAAAAATCAGGATTGCTTTCTGCTGTCTGCGTTCTGATAGGTGCGATTATAATATCGCTTTTGCTTTCCGCGTTATTTTTGCCGTTTGTTCCAATAACGGAAGCGCAACTGCAAACACAGCCAGCCGTTGTCGCTTTCGGAAAAAATGTTCTGATTTATTTTATGCCACTCGCCATCGTTTTTGTGTTGATGCCGTTTTACGTCGTGATCGCAAAAAGGTTAAAAGACTTAAAACTAATCGAAAAGATGCCTTCTGATGCGATTTTTATAAAGACTTGGCAGTTATTATTGATTTATCTAGGAGCGGTCGTTTATTCGCTCCTAACAACCAATTATCTGCTCGACAGGCTGGAAGCTGAAAATGATTATCACGCTTTATTTACCGGTCTGCTTCTGCTTCGATTCGTCGTATGTTTCGGTCTGGGTTTGATCTCGCTCATCTGGTATTACGTCCAACTTAATAAGGGAGAAGATTTACGAGATTGATTTTAGAAATTGTTATTAATAAAACTTTTTCGGACTTAGTTTTCAAACTGTATTGCAAGTTAGCTCCTAGATTTAACTTTTGCCAATAATAGTAAAGTTAAGAAGCGATTGACAAGAAATTTTATCCTGTGTTAGCTTTTATCAACCGACGACATATAAATCTATATAGCATTTTGTCAAAATGCTATGAAAAAGAAGAATTTGTAATTGAGCTTTTTTCTCAAAATTACAAGCCTTTTAGGATTTATTGTTGTCATTTTTATGCACATACATCTGTAAGAAATTGTTGTCGAAATTAGTTGTATGATGTGATGAATAAGAAATCCCAATATTAAGAAAATTATTAAATAAATGGCAAACCCTTTTAGTCAAACAATTAACTGGTTTCAATTATCTCTCGACAGACAAAAAATATATAAGATTATTTGTCCTAAAGAAGAAACTAAACCTGAAAATTACTACATACAATTTGAAGAAAACTTTTACTCGCTTGAAAAAGATGAGAGATCGTGTCAAATGTTGTGGAAATAAATTTATAGCCTTCCTTGTTCATCCTTTACTTCCTTCTTTTTTCTAACTCTCCTTTTCCGGTAATTTTACTTCCTTCAGCTTCTCGGGATGCGCGACACGCTGCCACCTTTTCTCGCAGCTTTCCATTATTTTGAAGACCTGATGCGTTCCGCTTCTTGCCGAGCGGAATCTTTTTGCCGCGTCCGTTCGCAGCCGGACGGTCGCAAATGGCGATTCGATAACATTTGTTGTTCTAATGTGCCGATGATGCTCCGCCGGAAATTCATAAAATGTCAAAAGTCTCGGCAGTGCCACAAATAAGCATTCCCCCGCTTGATAATATCCCGCTCCTTTCCAATCATTTAATAATTTCTTCGCCAATCTTTCCGCCACATCCCGGCTTGATGCCGAGTAAATTCCGCGCTGGTCTCAAAACTGCTTCTTTGTGTTCGGATTTCGGCAATTTATCTAAAATATTCCGCATTTTGTGCAGCCAACACAGCTGTTCTTTGGTTTGCCGCCACACTTTCGGCAGTGCCGCCCAAAAGCCCGATCCGCCGTCTGCCATCGCCAATGACGGCTCGTTCATTCCGCGTTTCTTCAACCCTATCAACACGTTATACCAACTCTCAGCCGATTCCCGAAAACCTTCCTCAAGTGCCAACAGATGCTTTTTGCCCGAAATGTCCACGCCGATAATCACCAGCAAACACCGCTTTTCATCCTGATCTGTAATTGAATCGTTCGCTTAAATTTTAACATTATTGGCTTTTTGGCGAATTCGGTGTATTTGAATCGTTCGTAGTTATTTTCATTAAAGGTTATAAACTCTTATTAGAACACAATAAATGAAAATTTTATAAGCTCTTTTCAATTTGAGAAGGAATCTTAGAACGACGTAACACATCTCCAAAGTGGCTTGAAACACCAATATTACCAACTAAAATAATTCCTTCAGCTTTATTTTCAATTTGAGAAATTAACAATCTTAATTTTTCAAGTCCTTCTGAAACATTAAAGCGATGGTAATATTCCGGCTCGCCAGGATATATAATACTTCCGGATGTTGAGCTTGCTCCAATGTGTAACTGAACTACCCATACCTGTTGACCATCAAAAACCCACTCCATTCTCAATGGTCCAAGTTGGTCAAATGCTTTTTGATAAAGTACATTTACCTCTTTTGTAACATTTTCAGGTAAGTTTGATTTTGAAGATTTACCTACCATAAATAAATCCCCTCTCCCTTCAATACCTTCAATAACAATTGAGCCATCGGGAGATGTTAATAATGCACCGGAATAAACTGCATTAACACCTTCTTGTGATAAAACAGAAGCAATAGTTTTTCCTTCAGGATCTTCCTTTTGAAGCAAAGTAAAAGGATCCGTCCATCCAAATTGAGTAGTAAAAAATCCTGGGATAGGCTCAACCGGACAGGTTCTTATCCAATACTCACTTGTTCCTGTTGGAATTCCAAAAGAAAAAGGTGCAATAAAACGAGAGAATACTGATGTTTTAGGAACAGGTAACCTATGTAGTAACGCCATCAATAGTCCAAAGGCTTTATCGCCAATTTTACGGCTAAAATCATTTGGCCATTGAATTTTGGGAACAGAAAAAGATTTTCCTACGTCTCTAATTTCCCAAACAGTTGTATGTGTATTTCGAAATCCCTTTCGAATAGGATGAATACTGAATTCAACACGCATTTCTGGTGGATAATTCAAATCTGGAGTAAACCCGTAAACAACTTCTAATAATTTTAAACCTAAGTTCTTGGGAAGGGTTACCGGTGACACATTAGAATCATCTACACCGCGTGGAACAACATCAGGAGCAAATTCAATGATATCGCCAAAAATAACCCCTGAAACTCCGCCATCCTTTTCGTTAATTTTTTCATTAACTATTGTATAAAGACCTTTAGCCGATAAACCTTTTAATACTTTAATTACACTTTTCACATCACGCAGGTCTTTTATAAATGGGTTTGATTCAGGGCTTTCCGGGCGATAGCTTCTTACATTAACCGATTGTTCAGCCGCTTTTGATAGAAGTATTTCAATTGCTTCTTCAAGTCCTTCAAAAACATGATTTGTATTAATATCTTTAATTCTTGAATACCGTTGTTCTAAGTTGGCGTTAAAGCTTATAAACTGAGCAACATTACCAATTTCAGCAAGTTTATTTAACCCTTCATCTTTGTAATGAAGATTTTTTACTGTTACATTCGTTTGATTATTTTTTTGCTGAAGCCTTAATTGGTACATACAGTTTCCTCCACTTTAATTTCAGTTAGCGCATCTACAACATTTTTAAGAAAACCTGTTGGTAATTTACAACTTTCCATTTCTTTGATTGCTAATTTTATTTGCCTTATTCCTTCTTCAGTAGAAATAAAACCACAGGTTTCATCTACGGTTAAAATTTTATTTTGTTTGGCTACTAAAAATTCATAAGTACAACCACTGCTATAATTCCAATCATTAGTGCAAACTACGGTTTTAGCATACCGTTCTACAACTCTACCCCAAAAATCACGATAATCATCTTGGCTCCAGCCATTAATATTCGGCAGTGCTAAAGGATCAATAAATATTTCAGAAAATCTATTTCTTAATTTTCTAACGATATCTTTTGCATATCTTTTATTATCTTCTATAACGCTTAATAAGGAATTTTCTAGATTATTTTCTGCTCTAGTAAATTTTGAATTGTTTTCATCATGCCAATCGATAAAACGCTTTCCTGAAGTTAAAGGTATGCTTATATATATAGAATTCTTGTCTGGAATTACACTGCGTAGAACCTCAAGCATAGCGATTACCTGATCCTCATAACTCGTTTTTGGCGGAAAGTTGGTTTTTAATATCATTAGTATTTATTTCACAAAAACACTTTTATTTTAACTCTAAAATTATCAATTTAAAAATGTCATTACTTTATTTTATTGATTTCCAATTGGATTTGTTTGTTCCTGTGGCTTTTCAACTACTCTTTCATATATTCTTTGAGCTTCTAACAAAATAATCCAAATATTTGAAGCCAATAGAAATCCTAAAATCCATAATGACCAATACACATTAAAGGTTATTAACCATTGATATAAGAAGTATCCCCATATGAAAATGATTAAAATAATAAAAGTTTGAATACTTTGTTTCGTTATAGCTATTCCTTTATCTTCTTTATCATTAACTAGAATTTGAATAATCCAGGATGGAAGTTTTCCGTTTAACCCTTTGCTCCAAAATGCCCAAACCAAGAATCCCAATACTAAAATGATCATAGGAATTACTATTATAAAGACCCTTTGGGCTTCTATTATGGGTAACAATTGGAATGCATCTATAAAATTAATAAAAGCAATAACCGACAGTATTACGAAAAAGATAAGCATCATGCTTCTTACACTTGGACTGGTAAAAATATGCCAAATTCTACTTCTACGTTCTTTAAAGCTTTTAAAGTGAGTCATATTCACATTAAATAAACCATTAATTTTTCCTTCAATTTCGGCTAACTCGTCTGCAGCTTTGTAGCCATAATCATTCATTGGAACAAAAGTACTCACATACCAAAATAAAAGAGGCACACAAGCTAGAAATGTAACTAAATATTTATTATTGCTGTTTGTAGTGGCAGTAAAGAAATTATTACCGAATGTTAATAATCCTCCTGCCACCACAGACATATAAGAAAAGTTCTGCCAAATAGCTTTATATATGTTTTCAAATCTTGTAGAAGCTATTTCGTATTCTTTTTTATATATGTCTAATGCGGTTTCATCGTGACCAGTCTTTTTCAAATTAAATAACTGCAAAACCCCGAGTTCATAAAGTTTAGTTTTAACTTTATCTTTCTCCTCTTGGTTTGTTATTTGACTTGTAATTTCTTCAACAATACTCTCGCCGTTAATATCGGTTATAGTTTGTATCGCGGGATTATCTTCATTTGCCATATATTATCTTCTTTGGATTGGTTTTGTTGGGATTTTCACAATAATTGTTAATTTGAATATATTTATTGACAAAGCTCTGTAAATTTCTCTAGGAATCTGTTAGAAAACTCAAAATAAAGGATAAATTGACTATTAGTTTATCAGTTTGGGTAAATTAGTTGTGAACAAAAAATATCCAACTGATTTAACTGATAGTCAATGGAATCATATCAAAGATTTCTTTCCGATGTCTAAAGAAACTGGCAGACCGCATGAAGTAGAATTTTGGCAAATCATCAATACCATTTTGTTTCTTCTGTTTACAGGAGTTAGGGGCGATTTATACCGTTTGATTATCCGAAATGGCAAACGGTTTATTTCTATTTTGCGAAATGGAAAAACGATGCTACCTGGTTTCAGATACACGAAACTTTACGTGCCCAAGAACGAATTCGATCAGGCAAAACAAGCATCTGCCGTAGCAGTTTGCTTCTCAAAGTGTCAAAACAACGGCGGTGCCAAGTTCTCGCGGATTTGATGCAGGTAAGAAGATCAATGGTCGAAAATGGCATATTTTAGTTGATACTTTAGGTTTAATGCTCACGGTAGGCGTGACTACAGCTTATGTTCAAGACCGCGATAGCTTGAAAAAACTGCTTCGCACTTTCGGGCTGCATCGCAAGAAGTCAAGAAAGATTTGGGACGATGGCAGCTATCACGGACAAATACTGGAATGGCTTAAAGCCAGATTCCTGCTTGGGCTTGAGAATCATCAATTAACACCTAGTATTGAAGCCATTAATAATTTCCTGCGACTTAAATCTAACTACTGTACAGAGCTGTCCCTCGTGAAGATTTTTTTAAGGAGACATTCATCATAGGAGATTATATAAACTCCTCTTTGGATTTATCTGTAGCTATACTTTACTGAAAATCAAGGCACTTTTTCTCAGTAAAGTATCCAAGTTAACTTTATTTTAGTGATCTGGTTAACAAAATATTTTTTCCAATATTTTGATTGTGTTCCGGAGGAAGATTTAGCCAACATCTGTAAAAATGCGCCTCTAAGCGAATAGGTAAGTAATACCATAGGTGTCCTAGCTCGAATATTAGATCGTTACAGGATTGACTTGATTCTACAGGATTATTTGGTTGTACTGCCCATAATATAACCGCTTCTAAGACGAAATAAACCCAATCCTCTATTTCATTTGTTATTCCTTGATGCGGGCGATAAGGATATTTTTCGGAAAGTTTAAAAACAAGAATTCTTATCCATTCTAAAAGTTTATTTTTCAAGCCATCCGGTAATATGTTTTTTTGCCTTAATATAAAAAACAGAATTATTTTAGCTAGTTCCGGATCTTTCTCCCAAGCTTTCTCAAAATCAATTTTCTTCGCAACTGAAACAAATTTCTGACTGTATGGTTCACTTAAACAAAAAGCTTCGTTAGAAAAATTAAGATACTTCCAAGTGTCCTTATCAAAATAATCTTTATTTAGCTCATCGAATATATTAATGAAATACTCTTGCACTATTTCCGGTGAGACAAGTGCAATTGTTTTTTCAGTTTGAAACCAAGAAAAATTGTTTAGTGTTTTCGAGAACAAAATTGAAGAAGTAAGATTTGTTCGAAGGCTAAAATCTTTTGTCATTACGATGTCAGAAAAAAGAAAATCTTCTATTTCATTAAAAATGATTGGTTCTAATAATTTATTCAATTTAATTTTTTCAATAAGTTCGGGAGAAATTTCGCTAAATAGAGAATAAGACGCAAAGCCGTAAAATGAAGATAAGTCTAAAAAGCGTGGATGCAACGCATCTGCCCATAAAACAGGATCGAAGTTAAATATTTCATATGATGGGATAAATAAGCTTCCTTTGATATATTGAAGTAATTTCTTACGGTCTTCGGTTTTTTCTTGGCTTATCATAATCAAGTCAAATAGTTTGCCGGCATGCGCCCAAGTCAAAAGAAGTTTTGTCACAGCATTCCAGTTTTCCGCAGATTCGCTTGAAATAATTGTTTGATAAATTGATTGTAAAACATCTCGAAATATTCGAAATTCAATTTTGCCTTCATCTGAATTAAGTAAATATTCGGCTTCTTTCTTACCTTTTTCTAATGCTTCTTCATCTTGGCTCAAGCATTTCAAAATCAGAGTAAAATAATGAAGTTTACCCAAAGGCGAATACCAATTTAGACGAAACTTTTCCAGCATTTTCTTTCGTTCTTCAACTGCTAAATTATTAATTGCTTCAATAAGACATGTGGGAAGATTATGCGGAAAACGCGCCATTTTGTTCATAGCTGTTTCTAATCCTTCTTCTACTATAAGTTGTGTGGCGATTCTATGTAAAAGTTGAGAAATGTCTGTTTCAATTTCCTTGGCTGAATTTAATCGAAAATGTTTGAGAAGCCCTTGGATCGGTAGTTCTAAAACCTCTTGCCATCGGAATGATTTTGTTCGAGATATTTGTCGTTCGAGTTTAAGGTATGATTCTTCCATCGAACCGGCAATTACATCTTTAAGTGCAAAATATCTTTCGGTCGGATCTTCGATTGATGCAAGCCGACGACATTCTAAATTAAGCAAAGTTTCGTCGCAATCAAATATGCTTTTATGTGCAGATAGAAATGCAAAGCGTTTTTCTTCCGTTTCTTCAAAAATACCAAATTCGGTTTCTGGGAGCTGAAAAACAATTTCATCATTATCTTTAATATCTATATGTTTTTTTCCATTACTCTGAATAATGGGAGAAAAAGTAACCTTTCTTTCAAAATTTTTATCACCAATGCTTATTTCTGTTGTTTCGTTGCAAAGCGAAGCTTTAATTCCCTGGTAAAAATCTGCGCAACTGAAATGAAGATCACCAATAGATAATGCGGGAGAAGGCTTTATGCCTAAACATTCGATCAATCCCTCGTTCCCTAAGATTTCCTCTTGTAAAATGTCCGGCAATAAAGTGACAAAGATCGTATATATTCCTTTTGTTACTTTTTGAATTTCCGAAATTTGTAATTGCGCTAGATCCTCCGGATTAAATGGTTCTTTGTTTGAACTTATGATAATACCGGATATAATTTTTGCGATTTCTTTGAGCAGACTACTATTCTTTTTTAATTGGTTAATAAATAATCCATCAACCCAATTGAAATAACTCCTAGCTTTTTCATTTTCCTTATCAACGATATTAATTAAGGTAAAGCCCTGTAAATATAAATCTGCTATTTCCCAGATGGAATGAAAAAAACCGTTCTTATGTATCTCGTATGTTGGTAGAACGTGTCTAATTAAAAAGACGCTCGGATAGAAATTAAAAAAGATGAAATTACTTTTCGTTTCAGCTAATTCTACTGAAGGTTCTTCTTTCCAGATATGGGAAATCTGCTGGGAGAAAACTCTTTTGCTTTGAATAATAAATTCCAATTCTCTTAAACCATTTTGACCGGGAGATAAAGGGAAAGCGGGTTTTTGTAAAAAGTCACTATCAAGAAAGCAACTTGCCAAATACTGCCTGAGTTTTATTAATTCTTGACTTCCGTTTCTTTCCAAAATCTCTTTGTTACATAAATTTAAATAGTAATTTATTTCTTTTTCACTAACGGGCAAATAGCGAAAATTTTCGTTTCTTAATTGAATAAGCTTTCGATAATATTCGGTTTCGGAAATTTGTTGTTCAGCTAGTAGTTTTTCTAAAATTTCAAAAATACCAACAATTATTATTTGGTTATTAATAGTAGGAAATCCGCTGAAATAACGATCATCAATTCCTGCAAATGATGCTTCCTGTTTATTTAAACGAATTAAATCCTGAACAGGTTGAAATCGGTAATCATCTATTAATGAAGCCTTTTCTCCTTTAGCGATAGGGATTGGGTTAAGATCTTCTTCTGAAATGAAAAAATATTTCGAATTTATTTTTGCCTTAATTTTATTTTTTAGTCTATTAATTTGGCTGCTAAGTCGTTGACGATTATTGATACCTTCAATGCGCATTTTAGCTTCCTTGATAGTTTCTGCACTAAGATGGATTTGAAAATATTGAGTGCTTTTTTCCAACAGCCCCAGAGAAAGAAGTTTTGTAAAAGCCGTTTCCGAAAAAAACAATTTTGAGTTTATTGATAAATCATCAGGATTTTCGTTTGATGAAGCAATAAGACTTTGACATTTTTGAATTTCTTCAAGCGTTAGTAAAGATTTATTAAAAAGCCACTTTATTATCAAAACCCAATCTTTAACTTGTGGGAACTTGGCACTTACATTAATCTCCTCATTATTTTTAATGTTACGAATCGGTGTTTCTAAAAGAGCAAAGCCGTTTTGCTCTTCGGCTGTAATAAGCGTGGCTAAATCAATATCTGTAATATCTTCCGAAAAACTTTGATTTTGATCTTTAAAGGATTTGACCTTTTCCGGTTCTACTTCGAATGTTTCAAATAAATTTTCACCAAGAGCTTTAATAATTTGAAGTTTTTGTTCAGTTATTTTGGGCTGTCCATCAGCTAAACTTTTTAGTTCAGATTCTAATGTATAAAGTATTTTGTTGGAAAAATAAATGCTAGTCGTTTCTTCCAGTTTTTCCAGTAAATTCAAACTATCAAGCAAAAGCAGTGTTGAAATATCCAAATACAAAATTGGTTTGTCGGCATTCAACAAGGGGTTGTTATTAAGGCTAAAACGAGCAGCATTTCTAATTAAAATTTTCGGCTTTTTAAATATTATATCTTCTTTAGCATTACGATTAGGGATAGACCAATAAATTTCAGACAAAGGAAGATTTAATCTCTTTCCTAAAAAGTGTAATGGTAATTGTCCTCTAAAATATAAATCATTACTTTTCTGTTCTTCTTCTGTTTGTTTATTATAAATTTCAACTGTTTCATCAATATTATGAATTTCAATTCCGGCTAATTTAGGATTTTCCAGTTTGTGAACTTTTGCAAATAGATCTCCTAACTCTTCATCAAGCCCTAATTGAAATCCTAAACTAATAGCCTCTGAGATATGCTGATGTGCATTTTCTAAGGTTTCTTTTTTAGCCTCTCGCCAAAGTTCTTTTGCAAATTCCGGATCTTGGGGGAAAATAGTTTGAGCTATGATTAATTTGGATTTCGGTTCGATTGAATCTAACTGGGCGCGAATTTCCTTCGTGGCTTTAATTATTCCGTAAACATCGCCCGTGTATTTTTTGATGGTAAATAAAGTTTGATATGTTTCAGGTGATTTATCTTTCTCAAAATACGAGGTGATTTCTTTATCAGCTTCGATAAGTTTTCCGGTTCTAAATAAACTATACGTCTTGTAATCTTGAAACCTGCCGGGAATTTTCCCATCAGGGTATAAGTAATTAAATCTCTCTATTAGATTCAAGCAAGTTTGAAATTTGTTGGTTTCATAGTGGGCGGTCACCAAAATTACTGCTAAATCTAAGTTGTTAGCGAATTTTAATAATCGTTCTGAAATAGTAACTATTTCCTGAAACTTTTTGTGCCGGTAGCAGATTTCTGCAAAGAGCGGCAAATGAACATTATTTTTGGCTCTGCTGGTTATTTTCTTCAAAAAATTTAACAGCAACCGGCGATTTTTTCTGCTTGGACTCCGGTTTACAAGATTTTGCAGCGAAAGAACCTGTAAATCTTGTGATAATTGTTTATCTGATAGTTCTAAAGCATGTTTTTTGAAAACCTTTTCTTCATTTCCATTTTTAATTTCTATTTGGCATTTCCAGTAGTGGTATAGATCATCCTGAGATTCGGATTTCAACAGTATTTTTAAATTTCTTAGGTAACGTTTCGCCTTTGTTATAAATTTTTCCCGCAGGCAAAGAGTGATAAGCAATATACACTGGTTTATATTTGTTGAATTGCTTTCTTGAGAATTACTGGCAAATTTATTTTCCAATAATTTTAAGCTCTCTGTGTAATCAATCGGAAAATTTCTATTTACTGCCCATAATAAAATATATGGATGATAAGGATTATCCATCAAAATATCTCTGCAATAATTTGTTGCTTCTTGTTGTAAATCATAGCTATCGGCAAAACAAGCTAAACGCCAACATTCAATTATTAGTTTTTGTTCTTCTTCCAAAGCTTCCGAACGTAAAACTTCTTCAAATAATTTGCCTGCAGTTTTTCTTTTATCGTTTGAAGTTATATCTGTTTTTAGCAGCGTGACTGGAAAAGGTGTCGGATAAGCTAGTGAACTATAATTTATAAGTTGCTCGGGAATTCCATTTAGATAATAGATAATAGCTTGGGAAAGTTTTGTATTTTCCCAATTTGGCTGTTCAGCTACGGCCTCGTCAATTGTTTCAGTAGCCTGAACAATATTTTTTTCAAGAACTAAATATAAAGAGTATAATCTTTTGGTTTCGGCATCAAAGTCCAGATTATCCTTTTCGGTTTTGTATAATTGCAAAAATTCTGTTGGTTTGTTTAAATTCAACAAAAAGGACAGTTTCAAGTTTAAAGTTTGAATATCAGGTATCGATTTAAGTCTCTCTAGAGCGTGTTCTGTTCCAAATTCTGTATTTGCAATTAGTGCCTCGAGAACGTTTGTCGGAAAAGCAGGATCTATTTTCTTTATTTCAGTAAGAGTTTCTTTAGCTTGTTCCAAAGTTCTTCTTTGAGGAAAAAACAATCTGATTTCAAATGAAAGTAATTCAGCTTGGGCACTTGGTTTTATTAAATTAAAATGTTTTTTCTTCAGCTCAGTAAAATCTTTATCCGCTTTTATTTGTTTTCCATACCTAACTTTTTCACGGATTGGCGCAATAAGGCTTTTCAAGTCATCAGATAATACTGTTTTATAAGTATCCACACCTATAACAGCCAATGTATCTTTATCTGAAGAAGACAATGAATATTTAGCAGAGACCATTTCTGAATATTCATCTGGACAAAGTCTTTGGAACCAGTATTCACCTAAATATTCTCTGACTAGTTCGGGATATTTTTTGATTTCCCTCACTAAATCCTCTTGCCACCAATCTATTAATATAATTCCATATTCAAATAGTTTCTCTTTTTGATTTTGAATCGCCTCAAATTGACCATCAGTAGTCTTAAGTTGAGATACAATTAAATAAAATTCTACGACCCCTTTGGGTTTCCAAAAAACTTCCCAGGAATTTAAAAATAGATTTACTGCGGCTTCAATATTATTTTTAGCAAAGGATTTTTTAATGTACTGTTTACACTGAGCAACAATGGTATTAACGGAATTTTTTACATCTGCTACTACATCTCCACCATGCTGGTTATAGCCTTTTTCCTTTATTCTTTTAGCGTTAAATAAATGCGGCTGGCGGGAGATAAGATCTCGACAAAGTTCTTCAAACTTAACGTCGGATTCAATATTTGCGAAAGGATTATCTTCTATCTTGGACATATGTTGTTGAGCATAGCTGCAAAGTCTATTGAATAAATGTATTTAAGAAAAAGAATCACACAAATAAAGATTCGTCCCTTAAAAATATTTGCTATTCCTATTTTAAAAGGTTTTCATAATGTAGTAAATAAAGATGTACACTTAGATAGAGACATAAAGCCAGCATTCGTCTGCTATATATTAACCTGAAAGGTATTTTTTTTATATTCGGTGGTATTCTGCGGACTAAAACTTGAGATTGTTGGTGAATCTGAAATACCTTGTCCTGTCAATGTAACGAAATAAACTACCTCTTTATCCAAGTTGCTGAAATAAATAATATCCGGAAAACCTCCGGTAGCGGTTGGTGCAAATTTTCCAAGATTCGCCTCTAAAATTCGGTGAAGTCTAATTCAGTCAATAGTTTAACAAAAAAATTGTCCCAAATTCAAGACAGAACCAGTTTATTTCGCGTGTTGACACGGTCACTACTTCTGCGGCTAACTGGCGTGAAAATAAAGGTTAAATCCACTTGACCTTTCATCAATCAAGTGAATTTAGAGGTAGGAACGACGGTTTCTTGTGTTCTATTTTCAGAGTAGACACCAAGATGAAATTTTTCGCGCCAAATTTTATAAAACTAATAATTTCATCAAAAAACTATTCGCTTTTAACGAATAGTTTTTCGAAAAGTTATTTTTCTACTGTTGCTTAAAATCTTTTTTTAAGCATTTAATTTGTAGAATGAAAAAAGCCCTTTTTTAACAGTGTTTTTGAAGAACTCTTCAGCCTCTTTATTGCTAGGCGGATTGCCGCTGAGAATCAAATTGGCGATTGTTTCAATAGCTGCCCAAACGGAAGGCTCGCATAAAGTTTGGCAGCAGCGTGCAATCGTATCAAATCTATCTGCTTCGTTTTCAACTTGACTAGGAGTATGGATAATAGGAGCTATAGTAAAGAATTTTTGTGTAATTCTTTGAATGATAAATGCCAGTGGTTCTTTTCTGGATTCTTGAATGTCAACATCGGAAAAATATTTCCAATCTTCTTTTTCCGCTTCGCTGGCAAATTTTTTGGCAATGGCTAAATATCCGGCAGTCCTAATCATAAAAGCCGCCTGCAGAATTGTAGTGTTCGGCGGAATTTCATTTTTGACAGGTTTATAAAGCTCAAACCACATTTTTTTAGTTTTATAAAGCGGGTTATTAAGATTTCGAACCTGATATCCAAGCAAAAACGATTTAACGGCACACGCTGCCTCGAAATAAGCCAGCTTTCTGGCAGATTTCACCAGCCTTTTTGTCGCTGGAGCAGATTGTTTTTTATTTCCCCGAATTTGAAAGTTTTCAGAATCACTTTCCGTTCCAATTACTTCAGGCCAATAATTTTCATCGGCAATTTTTTCTAAAACCTCATTTTTGGCAATTTCTGTTAAATGATTTTGGATTTCTTCTGCCTCCAAGTCATCATTATTTATGTTTATTTCCGTTTCGTTTTCGCCAGCAATTTTGGGTAAACTTTTTTCGCTTAAACTTTCATCATTGGTAGTGCCGACTGTTGGTTCTTCCGGTATAATATTTTCTGCTAAATTATTTTCTTTATCTAAATTAATTTCATTCGGATTGCTCTGTTCTTTTGTTTCTTGATTTTTTTCACTCTTCATATTTTATCTGTTAAACCTCTCTTATAATTGAACTATTGCATAGATTTCTGTGCATCGATGACACACATACCGTGATGTGTAAAAAATTGCAAGTCATAGAGAGTAATCATGTTGATGATAATTTTGCGGCTTTCAATTCGATAGGTTATTTCAGTTAAAAGATTTATGAAATTAGTATTTAAGATGGGCGTATGGTATATACAAAATTCTTGTTCCTATTATTGTATTATTTGTTAAAAGAAGCAGGGGTAAATGCTATTGACTAACAATGAATCAAAAAAATTCATAGAATGTCTGGGTATTCGATAGTGTCCGCCGAGCAATTAAAATATCTTGCAAATAATTCTTATTGCATATCTTTACGAAGTGCACAAAAACTATTCGTTCATAACGAATAGTTTTTATGAGTTATAAATAACCTTCATTTATCAATTAGCAACTTGTGCCAAACTGCGTGAGGCTGTCAGATTTTTTGTGTAATTGAAGATTCTGTCAATCCCGGAATCGGCATCCGTCCTTCAAAAATGATTGCAAACTGATTCATCGCCAAACTCCAGTTCTGAATCGGCATTGTCCATTTTTTCTCGATATTTTG
>JBGTKR010000476.1:0-2449 GCA_041744535.1 Pyrinomonadaceae bacterium | reverse complement strand
ATGGTCGGTAATATCGTTAAAATGTCGGTCAAGATGCGACATCAAATTATCAAAGGTCAGCAACTTCTGTAATTTCTTGTAACTTTTCGGCATTTTGGTATCATAATCAAAATGCGGTGATTTCTAAACCGAGAATTGCTGTAATTTATTCAGTTCTAATCTCGAACACGATGCAATTTTTTCTATTTTTGATCCGCAAAATCTGGCTGATTCAAAAAAATATAAAAAGGAAACAGGAAAAGAAGTCAAAAAAACATTTATAGAAGGTCTTCACATAAACTATCAAGGCGAAGATTTTAATCAAGATGCGTTTAAATTACTCAAGAAAAAAATTGAGGATGGTTGGGAAGAAATTCCAGAAGACAAAGCAACCACTATTCAGTTAAATTTAAATAATTACGACAAGAAAAGTTATGACTGGTTCGAGTTGGTCTGCATTCTTTTTAACGAAGAATACAAAGGAAACTCCAAAGTTAAAGCGGGAATTGATAAAGATTTAAATCTTGAGCAACTCAATTTACTCAATAAAATCAGTAATAGTCTGGACTCATTCGGCACTCTCGAAACAAAGATAGATGAATTGATTAAAAATCTCTCAAGCATAAATGAACAATTTGAAAAACTTTTGACGCTTCCCGATTCGGTTGCTGACTTCAGAAAAGAAAGTGCAGATTCTAATAAGATTACGCACAAAAAACTTGATGAACTTCAAGAACTCAACAGAAAACAAAGTAATAGCCTAAATCAAGAATCTGAGCGAAACAGCAAAATACGGGAACAGTTTGAGAATTTCTCAGAATCTTATTCTCCTTCAACTTTTAAAAGCATTCCATCACCGAAAAAAGAAGAAAGTTGGATTTTAGAAAAAATATTACCGTCTGGCGAAGAATATAATTTTAAAAAACATCCCAATTTAGTTTATGAGCGTATAAGAAAAAAATTTGACTACTCCACAATTCAATCAATAGGTAGAGAAACACGTGCAGTTTCGTGGAAACCTTTAAATAAATGGAAAGCGTGGGCTAGGCACTACTTATACCATTTACCATTGATCATTTATCATTTATCAATCGGCAAACTACTCAGTAAGTTGAGGTTATCAAAACGCTATTGCATAATTTATTATGGTAAATGGTATTAGTAACAGGTGGGGACGGAAATCTAATAAAAATTTGGGATATGGAGGATGGAGAAATGATAAATTCCTTTCCCTATGTAAATGATTTCAAGGGTGTAAATTTTATATCTTGGTCTTACGATAAGAAACTATTTATTACTGGTGGTGGTCGTAGTGTCGTATTTGATGAATACGGAAAGAAAATGCAGAGTGAAAATCTGTCCCAAAGTAGTATAGGTTATTCAGGGTTCGATTATACTATGAAAAGAGGTCTTGAACCACATTCTGGATCCGGGACTTGCCATCTGTCCTCAAACAATAATTTTAGTCCGTGGCGACCTTTCTCAAAACAAATCATAGTGCGAAAAAATGATGAAAGTCTTTTGTTAAGTAATCGTATTACTGGTGAAACTGAGAAAATCATTAAAGGTAATTCCAGTTCAAAGCCAGTAGATTTTGCTTGGCATCCGAGTGGCGAATTCATAGCAGTATCTTTTGAAGATGACGACATTCAAATTATTAGAGTTGATAATTCAGAAGTTGTTAGGCGATTATCTGTTCAGTATATTGTTGGTTGGAATCCACAAGGGACAATATTTATTGGCAGAGAATGGGGTGAAGATGATTTTGTAATTTGGAATGCTTTAGAACAAAAAGAAAAACTGATGCCCGAAGAAATGAAAGATGAACTTTGGTTTAAGAGATTTTTCAAAAATATAAGTGCCGACGGTTTGCGATATATCAAAATTGAAAAAAATGAGGATTACAGCACGAAAGGAAATATTTACTCTGTTGAATCTGACGAATTGCTTACAACTTTACCCGAAAAAGTTACCTCAGCGGCTTGGTCGCCGATTGACGGCGGATTATTAGCAACTTGCGGCGGAAGCGAAACTCATATTTGGAGATTAGATGAAAAATCAATAAGCTAAAACTTCCACATATTCATTTTTTGACAAAGGCTTCGGAGTTTCCGCACCTGTTTCCGCCAAATCTTCAAGGTGAAATTCGATTGCTTCTTGGATGAGTTTTTTAACTTCGTCTTCCGTTTCGGCAACCGCAACGCTACCCGCCAAATCGG
The DNA here is from genome assembly GCA_041744535.1 of Pyrinomonadaceae bacterium. Taxonomy (GTDB): domain Bacteria; phylum Acidobacteriota; class Blastocatellia; order Pyrinomonadales; family Pyrinomonadaceae; genus Aridibacter. The sequence goes on along the minus strand of JBGTKR010000476.1, from coordinate 251 downwards.
GAACATACGCCCCGAAACTATTTTTGCCTTCTTCGATGATAATCATATACCTCATAAAATCTTAACGTCCTACTTTTTCAATCTTGATTGTTACAACTCTTTCTTTTTTTTTTCTTTTTTTCTAAAAGAGAAATGATAAATTTGCGGAGTCTTATCAAGTCTTTTTCTGAAAGATTCTTAATATCGTTTTCCAATTTTTCAGATATAATCTGCATAACTTTTTATTCCCAAATCTCCTCCAAATCTAAAGT
>JBGTKR010000475.1:0-3804 GCA_041744535.1 Pyrinomonadaceae bacterium | reverse complement strand
AATACAAAGCACCGCAGGTTTCTTCGCAAGTTGGAGATCGTATCGAACCGATGTCGAATATGCGTAAGAAAATTGCCGAGCATATGACTTTTTCAAAACAAACTTCGGCTCACGTAACAAGCGTCTATGAAGTTGATATGACGAAAATTGCAAAATTCCGGGGTGCGAACAAAGGTCGCTTTATGGAACGCTACGGCACGAAATTGACTTATATGCCGTTTATTTTCCAAGCGGTTACGAACTCCTTGCGTGAATTCCCGATTGTCAATGCACAAGTTTCGGGCGAGCAGATAATTTATAAAGGTGATATAAACTTGGGAATGGCGGTTGCACTCGATTGGGGTTTGATCGTTCCCGTCATCAAAAAAGCCGATTCGCTTTCTCTTGCAGGTTTGGCACAGACGGCGAATGATCTGGCGGATCGGGCGAGAACGAAAAAGCTGATGCCGGACGAAGTTTCGGGCGGAACTTTTACAATTACGAATCCGGGCGTTTTCGGCGGACTTTACGGAACGCCGATCATCAACCAACCGCAAGTTGCGATTCTTTGCGTCGGAACGATTGAAAAACGTCCGAAGGTAATTACAACGTCCGAAGGCGAAGATGCGATTGCAATTCGTCAAATGGCTTATTTTGCTTTGACTTACGATCATCGAATCGTTGACGGAGCGGATGCCGAGCAATTTTTATCTCACTTAAAAAATTATCTGGAAACAAACGAATATAGTTTGTAATTTTTTAAGCAATTTTGGATTTAAGTGGTGAAACCTAATATTTTTCACCACTTATTTATTTTAAATAGTATAATGTGGTTGTTTTAATTTATAAAAAGTTTCTTTGAAAAGAACTTGTAAACCCTTTACATAAAACAATTTGTGTAATTATTTTGCAAGTTAAACTTTTAACATTGTCAAAATAATTTAATTTTTTTGACAACCGTATGAATCTTAGAAACGTCAAAACGGGTGATTTTCATAGGGAATTTTGTTTTTAAAATTCAAGGATATTTACAATAAAATTCTAGGGATATTTACAAATAGAGGAGTCTGATTATGCTTGGAAAAATAAATAGGTTACAACTTTTTACGTTAGCGTTTGCAATTTCGATGGTGTTCGGAATTACGGGAATTTTTGCACAAAACGCACAGGTTCGGACGTTGACTGCGGGACAAAAATACAAGATCGAAGGCGTTGTCGTTGCCACGGATGCAAACAGTTTTTTGGTTCGTGATACTACGGGAATTGATACGAAGATTATGTTCACGCCCGGCGTTAGCATTAAATCGAACAGCTTTTTCGGAAGCGGTGATTCATATCCGGCAACAAGTATTGTTCGCGGGTTAAACTTAAAAGCCGAAGGTCGTGGTGATGGCGGCGGAGCTTTGGCGGCAACGAAAATTCGTTTTGATAAAAGCGATCTGGAAGTTGCCCAAACGGTTGATACGCGGATTGCACCGGCGGAAGGAAGAATTACGGCGGTTGAGCAAAATGCCGAGCGTGTTTCGGGACAGATTGACGAATTACTGGCAATTTCAAATGCCGCCCGCGGCGGTGCAAAAGCCGCACAAGACACGGCTGATGCCGCAGTTGCAGGCGTAAATGCGACCAATCAAAGAATTTCTTCGCTGGATGATTATGTCGTTCAAAAAACTTCGACGGTCAATTTCAGAGTCGGAAGTTCGGTCCTTTCATCGGAAGCAAAGTATGAACTCGACAATGTTGCGGCAACCGCCCGCACCTTGCGTGGTTATGTTCTGGAAGTTACGGGTTTTGCTTCGGCGGACGGCAACGAAAGAGCCAACAAAATTTTGAGCGAGAAACGTGCGAAAGCCGTGATTGATTATCTGGTAATGACGCACAACATACCGCTTCGCCGCATCGGACAATCCTACGGTTTCGGCGAAACGAATGCGGTTTCCGACAATACGACCCGCGAGGGACGCGAAGCAAACCGCCGGGTTGAAGTTAAAGTTTTGGTCAGCCGCGGATTGAATCAAAATGTCGAGGTTCGCCCCGCAACTACCGATGATGACGGGACTCGTTAATTAAACGTAAAATTAGGTTGGCAGTTAAGCAATCGTGCATAATTAAATTAAATCGAACCTGAAAACTTATCATTTTTTCTTTGCGGCTTTGCCTCTTTGCGGGAGTTTCTTTTTTTACTACAAATATTATTTCCCGCAAAGTCGCAAAGGTGCAAAGAAGAAAAAGCAGGAAACCGATTTAACATATTTCTGCTTGGGGCTTAAGAATTTAATTTTAACTGCTGATCTTTAATTTTCACATATCTAAAAGGGCAAAGGAGATTTTTTGAAGATGGTTTAACTATTTTCACCTTTTGCCCTTTTGTCATATTCGTCAAACAAATATTTGGTTTAATGCGTAGAGTCCTGAAGTTTGTGTTAAATTAAACAATCAAAATCAAATCTCTCCAGAGGTATTTTCCGTGAAACAACATAAAATCGCTTTTATATTTTTATTATTTATTTTTTCCGCTTCCGTTTTTTCACAAACGCCAATTGCCACACCGCCGCCTCTGCCTGTCGTTGACGATGAAATTCTTACGATAGAATCAAGACTTATTGTTGTCCCCGTTTCGATTACGGACGGAGAAGGGCAGCCCGTCAAGGGTTTAACGGCGGAGAATTTTCGCTTGAAGGAGAACGGTAAAAATCAGCAAATCGCAGAAGTTTCCGCCGCCGAGAAAATCCCGCTGGAAATCGCCATACTTTTTGATGTTTCGGCAAGCACGGATGCGATGTTCAAATTTGAACAGGAAACCGCCGCAAAATTTCTTCAGGACGTGATGCGTCCGATTGACCGTGCGACGATCTTTACGATTGGCGAAAGTCCGAAAAAATTGCAGGACAGAAATGTAGCGGTTAAATCAATTCAAACGATTATGAGCATAAAACCCACCGGAGAATATACTGCTTTTTACGATACGGTTTCCGCCGCCGCCCGATATTTGCAGGAAAATGCTTCGCCGAAAAGCCGAAAGGTTATCATTGCAATTACGGATGGCGAAGATACCAACAGCGAAGGCGTAAAAAGAGGATTTTCACAACTTTATGCTTCTCTGGATAAACAGTTAAATTCACTTTCAAGTAAGCAGCTTCGTGAAATGCTGGTTGAAAAACGAAACGAAGTAAGAATCCGCGAACAAAGTGTAACCTTAAAAACTTTGCAAAATGCCGACACGGTTTTTTATTCGATAAATCCGGCGGGAAGTTCTTATAAACTCAATAAAATGAGTGTCTTCGGACAAAATAATATGGAAAGATTCGCCAACGAAACCGGCGGCACGGCATTTCTGCCGAAATTTCTGCCGATTGATCTGAAAAGCAATTACGAAAATTCCGCCAATCTAAAGACGAATACACAGACTTTGGAAAAGATTTTTACGCAATTAACAACCGAACTTCAGGCACAATATCTCGTGCAGTATTATTCGGACGGCGAGTATCCCGAAAATAAATATGTCAAACTGGATGTTGATGTAAACTTAAATCTTCCGCAGGGCATAAAGGTTCGTGCCAGAGAAGGTTATTTTGTCAAAAAACAGTAAGAAGCTGTGTTCAAAATCTTTTCTATTCGCTGAAAGCGAAATTTTCGATAGCGACGGTTTGAGCCTTTGGCTTACCCGACGTAAGTTATTCAAAGTTTTCCGACGCTGTAAGTGTCGCATCTGTCGCTAGATGTAATGGCTCACTTTCAGCGAGCGATAATTTGTTTTCAATCTAACGGCGGGTGTCGTTTCACTTCGTTACACTCTACCCGCCGCTAGCAAATTTATCGCTTTCA
>JBGTKR010000474.1:0-1913 GCA_041744535.1 Pyrinomonadaceae bacterium | reverse complement strand
GAAAAAGCCGTAAAATATCTCGATATGCCGCTGCAACACGGTTCGCGTAATGTTTTAAAACTAATGAAACGCGGCGGAACTCGTGAAAGCCTTGAAAAATTGATTCGCCGTGTCCGCGAAAAAGTTCCCGGAATTACAATCAGAACAACTTTTATTACGGGTTTTCCCGGCGAAACCGAAGAAGATTTTGAAGAATTGATGCAGTTCGTCAGAAATTGCGAATTCGATAACGTCGGTGTTTTTACATATTCCGACGAAGAAGGAACTCCCGCATTTAATTTGCCGAATAAAGTTGATCCGAAAATCGCCAAACAACGCCGCGCGCGATTGATGAAGGAGCAGGCGAAAATATCGAAACGCAAAAACAAAGCGAAAATCGGAAAAACTTACAAAGTTTTATTTGAAGGTCTTTCACAGGAATCGGATTTACTTTTTCAAGGTCGCCTCGAAGGGCAAGCGCAGGAGATTGACGGATATATTTTAATCAATGATATGCCCGAAAATCTTGAACCGAAAATCGGGGAATTCTACAATGTCCGAATTTCCGAAGCGCACAATTATGATTTAATCGGGGAGATTATTTAGAGAAATTTTAGCTTTATCTAAAGTTTTGCTCACCAATTAACTGTGCCTTCCTGCGTAGTGTCAATGTTTGCTAAATCAACGCCTTCGTCAAAGAAAAAGATTTTCATCTGGTCAAATAGAAAATCGTGCGAATCCGGGTTTGAAACGTCCAGACCGAAATGATTGATAAGCTGTTTTTGCTTTTCGAGCCATTCCTTCCAGCAATCCTGACAACATTCCGCGCCGACTTTTTGCCCGAGTTCGGTCGGAATCGGCGCAAAGCCGATTGGCTCGTTTTTTTGCCCGCAACGGGCGCATTTAAATTTATCGCTTGAAAATAAACCCATTTTTTCTCCTTAATGTTAGATTTTAGATTTGCGACTTTCGATTTGCAAACGCTTTGACGCGCTTAACTTTCATTCGCCGCTTTAATCGCTTCTAAAATCTCACTGTCGTCCGGGCGAAATAAGCTCAAAGATTGAACTTTGTGATAGGCGATTTTGCCGTTTTTATCAATGACGACCACCGCCCGCGCCGAACGTCCCGGAAGCCACGATTTGACGTTGTATTTTTCCACGACTTCGCCGTTTTCGTCCGACAAAAGTTTCAAAGTCAACTCGTATTTATCCGAAAAATTTTTGTGCGAAGAAACCGAATCGGTCGAAATCCCGACGACTTCCGCGCCCGTCACCTGATACTGCGACCAATTATCTCTTACGGAACAAAGCTGTTTCGTGCAAACGGGAGTATCGTCGCCCGGATAAAAAAGCAGAACAACAATTTTGCCTTGATGATCGCGCAAACTCCAACTTTCGCCGTTTAAATCCTTTAATGTAAAATCAGACGCTTTTTCTCCAATGTTCATATATTTATTTTTGGTCTTTGGTTTTTAGTTTTTGGTCTTTGGTTTTTATAAATTTTGATTTTCAAAATGATAAAGAACTAAAAACCAAAAACTAATCCTGAAAATCCCGAATATCCTTAAAAGGCTTTTCTTTATCATTAAAATCCGGTTGGTAATAGTGCGAAGCCGATTCGTATTCCTGCATAAAACCTTCTTCCATTTTCAACTCTTCTAAAATTTCGATTGCCGAAAACCATTCTCTTTCCGAAATTCGCCGTGAAAGCAAAATGTAGCGCGAATCGGTCGCGGCTTTGTTTGTCGCGTAATACTGCGCCATCAGCGAAATCGCCGTTCGCGGCGATAATTCATCACGTATCCAGCGCAGATTTTCTTCGATTCCAGCAAGATCGTTCGGCAAAACCAGCAGACGAATTACCAAACCGCGTTTTAACAAATTGTCTTTGCCGTAAATAAGTTTATCGCCCGTCTGCCGGAACATTTCTTT
>JBGTKR010000473.1:0-4544 GCA_041744535.1 Pyrinomonadaceae bacterium | reverse complement strand
GTCGGGCTGCACATTTGATCTTGCCCGCAAACATATGACCGCCGAAGAACAAAATTTTGTAATGGATCAACTTGCCGAAATGGAAAGAGCCGGACTTGTGGACGCACTTCGGGAAGGAAATCTCAACGCTTGTTTCCACGTATTTATTTATGATGACGGCACTCCGCCGAAAATATAAAAAGTAAGACAAAAGTAAAGCGAAAAAACTCTCTCTCTTGATAATTGCTTCCCCGAGTTTTTTACAAACTTAGACGGTTTTTTCTATTTCTTCTTATGTTCATTTTAATTTAGATGAACCAGGTAGCAATTGTAAATCTTTCACCCGCCGTAACTTCCGTTACTTCGTGTCCGAGAGTTGGCGGAAATGTAATGAGCATTCCTTTTTCACCGACTAGAGGAAGCCCGAATCTACCGAAGATTTCATTTTGCACTAATCCGTAAAACGTGAGATTACCGCCGCAATATCTTTTGTTTGTTGGTTCTCTGGTTTCTTCATTTAGGAAAATAATGGCGGAAACTTTTCTCTGCTTTACCTCCTTCTGCATATTCGGATGATCTCCCCCATCAATATGATAGGAATAAAAATCACCCGTTTCATATAAGCAGAATTTTGGCGGCTGGACATCTTCAAGTGAAACATTATATTGCGATTCGATCTCAGGAATAAGGGTACTGAGTTTTTCTTTAATAGTTCGGTGATGAACATCTGAGAGATTCATTGTTTCACTGCGTTTTTTTACTTCTTCATTTAATACATCTTCGCCCGTACAAAGTTTACGATATTTCCCCTTCTGCGGTGAAGCGTTTTTAATTTCTTCACACAATTCATCGCAAAAATCAGGTTCAAGAAATTTTCTGAATCCGATTAAACCTAATTGTTTGAAAAATTCTACTGTTGGCATAGACTAATTGCAAAAACCTTCAGACTCACAATTACCACTACAGCACTGGGCATTTTGAGTGCAGTTAGCATTATTACCAAGACAACTCCCCGCTTGTGCCGCAGTTGATGTGATCAACGACATTACTGCAGGCAGAGCTACTGCTATTGATGCATATTTGAATAAAACCTTTCGTCTTGAAAACTTTGAAAATATTTTTGAATCAACTTTTTCTTCCAGCAAATTTGCTTTTTCAAGTTCGTCTAAAGCCAACCAAATAAAATCTCCCTCAATCTTCTCATTCAGTTTTTTCGACAGTTTCTCCGATAATTGTCTGACCGATGTTTTGCCGTCACAGTTCTTCCAGACTTCCGTCATTGTTTTATTTAAATGATGTGCTTTATCTGTTTTCAAATCATAAACCAGAACTTCATTTTCTACTTCTTGTATGACAATTTCATTATCTCTTGATTTAGGCAGTAAATTATTAGACGCAGTTTGGTCAACTTGATCGAGTGGCAATATTTTTCTCCTTGTGAAATTAATTGAATTTGTGCCAGAGAAATCTAACAGGTTTTACCGGTGAAGTCAAATTTTGACCTTAAAATATTAATGAAAATTTATATAGAAATTTCAAATAATTTTATTTAACGAATTTACCATATTACGATTTTAATAGTATCTTGATAGTAAATGAAAAAAAATCCTTTTTATATTATTAAGCCGACTGCAAAAAAAACGCCTTTCGTTTTGAGCATTCCGCATCGCGGAACTGATTTTCCCGATGAACTGAAAAATCATTATGTTCCCGAATTAGTTGAAGTTTTAGACGCATTACGGGAAGGAAATCTCAATGCTTGTTTTCACGTATTTATTTACGATGACGGTGTTCCGCCGAAGTAAATCTCAAAGTTTAAGATTTAAGATTTAAGATTATTTTGCACTTGGGTCGGGAGTTTTAACTGCACAGGTTTCAATTTTTGCTTTATTTATCTTTACCGGATTTTTCGGTTTTTCGTTTTCAACGGGTATTTTATTTATTTCTTCAACCACTTCCATTCCTTCCGTAACACGCCCGAAGGCGGTAAATTTTCCGTCGAGCGTTGTTGCTTCACGCAGTAAAATAAAAAAACTCGTCGTCGCACTATTCGGTTCATCCGAGCGAGCCATCGAGAGAATTCCGCGTTCGTGCTTTATCAAATTCGGTTCATCAATAATCGTTCTGACCGCCCGCCATTTCAGATCATCGGTTAAATTTCCGCTCGACCAGAGATTGCCGCCCTGTATCACGAAATCGGGAACGACACGCCCGAAAGTCGTTGTGTCCAAAGCATTTGTCACGACCAAGTTTAAAAAATTTCTAACCGTATTCGGAGCAGATTCGGGAAACATTTCCATTTTTATATTTCCTTTGTCCGTTTCAAACACGACGCATTTCGCCGCCATTGTTTTCACATCCGCATCGTCAAAAGGTTCGGGTTTTACCTTCGGTTCAGCCGGACGCTCATTGGCTTTTTGAACGGTTTTGCTTTCCTGTGTTCTGACGGGTTCAGTCGGTTTTTTTTCTTGTGCACTTGCCGAAAATGCAAAAGTAAGAAAGCACAAAAAGGTTGTAAATATATTTTTTAACATTAAATTTTTTCCTTTCCTTTTTCGGCAATAAGGAGTTTTTCAGCGGCAAGATCAATAAAGAGCTTTTCCTCATCATCCCATTTCAAAGTGTATGGATCGTCGGTAATTGTCCAACCTTCCTTGATGAGTGCATTTCTAACCGTGTTGTGAAAAATATCTTTTGCGGGCATAATCTGAATTATAAACTTTTTTCTATCTATTCAAAACATCAAACGCCAGCAATCGCCGCCCGTTTGCCGAATATAACAAACCGTTTATTTCGTCGGTTATAAAACGGGCATCGGGATTTTCGACGAGGACAAATCTTGCATCTTCGCCGGTGTGAACATTTACGCCGACCAATCCTTTTTTGTCGAAAGGTTCAGGCAGATCGGTGTAGAAATACATAAAATTTCCGCGATATGCGGAGAGGCGTTTGCGGCGTAGAAAATAATCGGAAAGTTTTTCGATCTGCCTGACGGGATCGAGTCTTTCCAAAAGACTTTCCTGCAAGTCAGCACGCGAAGGCGTTACGCGGCGAACTGTCCCGCCGATTATTCTGCCGCGAATATTTGTGGAATTCGGAGCGATGATCTGCAAATCTTGGATGCGGTTTAAGAAATTCGGATTCTGTGCGGCGATGCCGAAAACTCTGATGCTGTTTCCGATGTAATCCTGTCCGGCATTGCTTGCAATTGTCGTCAGATCAAAGCCCGCAAATCTCGTTTTCAAACCCGAAAAACGCAGCGAAAGTGCGGAACGGGCGAGATTAGCTCCGCGAACCAAATTTAACGCCGAAGTCGCCAAACCGCCGTAGCGAAAATAAAGTGCGGTTGCCCGAAGTGCGATTCCCGCGACGACTCGAAAAATTCCGCGTGAAGGCGGTTTGTGTTTTGCCGTCCACGTGGGATTTAATTTTCCATCATCATTTTTTAAGTCGGAAATTTGAAATGCACGAAGTTCATCGCGTCCGCCGACAACCGCTTCACGATTTTCATTTATCAAAACAAATTGAGCATCTTTAACTTTATGATCGGACTTCCGCAGACGCTTTCCGTTTCTCGCATCAATCGAAATCAAATCGTCTTCATCGGCAATCAAGATTGTCTTTTCATCGGCAAAAACAAAATTCGTCAAACCTTTATCCGCACCCTTGTAACGCCACAGACGTTTGCCGTTTCGCGTGTCAATCGCCGAAACTCCGAACGGTCCGTGCTTTTTTATTTCGCCGTCTTTGATGCGTGTAAATTGTCCGCCCGTGCGGATATATAAAATGTTTCCGACAACCGCCATTTCCGGCGTAACGCCAAGATCATCGGCTTTCCAGACGACATTTCCCGTTTTCCTGTCAACCGCACGGACTTTGCCGCGTCCCGAAATGTATATGTGCTTTTCGTCAAAAACCGGATCGGCATCGGTCAGAGCCAAACCGTCTTCATTGACACCGAATTCCTCTCGCTCGCGGGATTTTCCCGTTTCCGCATCGTATGAAGTTACGCCTTCGTAAAACATAAAAAGCCGTCCGTCCAAAATTAACGGCGGACGATAATTATCGAGCGTAAAAGCAATTTCGCCGTCTTTATCAAAACGCGAAGGCATCAATTCGACATCATCTACAAACTTTTGTTTCCAGAGTTCATCACCATTTGAAAGCCGTAAAACGTGCGTTACGGGTTTGCGTCGCAATTCGTTACCAAATTTTCCGCGAGGTTTTTCAACCAAAACGACCGCAATCAGATCGCGTTCCGGTTCAACCGCCAATTGCAAAACATCGCCCTTAACTTTATCGCTTTGCCAGATCGAATTTCCCGTCAAAAGATCAACCGCTTCAAGCCGTGATTTTTTGCCTTCGTCCAAAGTAAATAAGATCAGATCAGTTCCGGGAACGGGCGTAACGGAAATTTCATCCAAGCCTTTATGACCTCTCCGCCACAAACGCTGACCTGTTTTGCCGTCAATTCCGTAAAGAGAATTATTCGTCCCGACAAGCAAAATACCGAAATCGGTCGTTTGATAAAATTGAACATCCGAATCAAGATTTGATTGCCAAAC
>JBGTKR010000472.1:0-5076 GCA_041744535.1 Pyrinomonadaceae bacterium | reverse complement strand
CGGCGGCGGACGCGGCGGTGGTGGAAGACGCGGCGGCGGCGGCGGCGGATTTTTCGGCGGAAATGAGCGAAAGCCGTATAATTTATCAGTCGGCGTGAGATTCAGCAATTTGCTTAACACAAATAATATGAACTCACCCGTCGGCAATTTGAATTCACCGCTCTTTGGTCAATCAACAGATACAGCCGGAGGCTTTGGTCGCGGCGGCGGCGGTTCGGGCAGTCGAAGCGTTGAATTTAATACCAGATTTTCGTGGTAAATTGATTTAGACAAAAAAATTACAGGTGAAAGCGGAAAATATCAGCTTTCACCTTTTTTATTTGAAACACATCGGATGATTTTTGCGTCTAATACTAAATTCATCTGAATCGGTTCAGATTCAGCAAAAAAAATTATGAAAAAATACTTAACAGTTGTATTTATAGCCGCATTTTCATTGAGTGTTTTTGCTCAAAAAAAGGAAGCGGAAAATAAATCCGATCAAACACAGCAAACAAACGCCGAGCGTCTGGCAAAAGAAACATTTACGGCACACGGCGGAGAAAAATTAAAGAAATTAAACACTTTATCCGTTTTAGGCGATGTGGACGTTACGGCTTCATCGTTTACTCTTCCGGCAACTTTTGCAACGGTTTTTTCGGGTGAAAAATATCGCTTGGAGATCAACAGCCAGATGGTTAATTTTAAACAGGTTTTTGACGGTGAACAGACATTTACTTCGCCGCAGAGAGGTTTTAACCTACCGCCGGTAAACCGCCTCGGACTGCCGCTTTTACAAAGATTGGGCGACGAAGGTTTTGTTGTTTCGGAGTTGCCGAATAAAAAAGACGACGGTTTCAGAATAACTTCGCCGGAAGGATATTATTCGGACTTTTATATCAACAAAAAGACAAATCAGATCAAAAAATATGAAGCGAAATATTCGGTTGACGGCAGGGAAGTTACGACTTTAGTTGAAATTAATAAATTTGAAGACAAGGACGGCTTAATAATTCCTTCAAAATATGCTCAAAGATTCGAGTTCGGACAAATGACCGTTTATGCTCAATTTAAAGCCAAGGAAATAAAGGTGAACGAAGAAGTTGCTGATAAAGTATTCGCTTTAGAATAAAAAATATTTGAGCATTAAAAAAGAGTAAAGAATGAAAATTCTTTACTCTTTTTCTGTTTTTATAAAACAAACTTAAACCTTTAAAATCTCTTCTTCCTTTTTCTTGGAAAGTTCATCAATTTGCTTTATATGTTCATCGGTCAATTTCTGAATTTCATCCAAACCGATTCTTTCATTGTCTTCGGAAATCTCTTTATCGTTCAGCATTTTCTTTAACTCATTATTTGAACTCTGACGAATGTTGCGGATGGCGATCTTGTGTTCTTCGGCGATTTCGTGAACCTGTTTTGCCAATTGCTGACGGCGTTCTTCATTCAAAGGCGGAATCGGCAGGCGAATCATTTTGCCGTCGTTTGAAGGATTTATGCCGAGATTTGCCGAATTTATCGCTTTTTCGATCTCGCCGATCTGCGTTGCATCCCAAGGCTGAACCGCCAAAAGCTGCGGTTCGGGAACGCTGACCGAAGCCATCTGATTTAGCGGAGTCGGTGTGCCGTAATAATCAACCACGATATTATCGAGCAAAGTGATATTTGCCCGCCCCGTGCGAACACCGCCGAGTTTTCGCTTCAAATCTTCAATCGTGGACTGCATTTTCGGTTTTGTTTCTTTGATTACCTGATCTATTTCCATAATTTTATCTCAACTTTTTTATTTTATTAGATTTTATCGCAAAATGTTGGGAAACAAAAATTAAGCGGCAGTTTGAGTTTTTCCGTTGGCGGTTACGAGTGTTCCGATAGTTAAATCTCCGCAGACGGCTTTGATTATATTACCGGAAGTTTTCATATTAAAAACCATAATCGGCAAATTATTTTCCATACAGAGCGAGATTGCCGAAGAATCCATAACTTTGAGGCGTTTATCTAAAACTTCCTGAAATGAAATTTTGTCAAAACGAACTGCATTCGGATCAATTTCGGGATCAGCCGTATAGATTCCGTCAACTTTTGTCGCCTTCATAATAACTTCGGCACGTATTTCCAAAGCCCGAAGTGCGGCTGCTGAATCGGTTGTAAAATATGGATTTCCCGTTCCGGCGGCGAAAATTACGACGCGACCTTTTTCCAGATGCCGGACGGCACGTCGGCGTATGAAGGGTTCGGCGAGCTGCGGAATATCAATCGCTGACGAAACTCTTGTAAAAACATCCAACTTCTCAAGTGCATCCTGCAAAACGACTGCATTCATAACGGTTGCGAGCATTCCGATATAGTCCGCCGCGGCTCTGTCCATATTTCCCGCAGATTTTGAAACCCCGCGAAAAATATTTCCGCCGCCGACAACTATCGCAATCTCAACGCCCAATTCATAAGCGGCTTTGATTTCCTTTGCAACCGATTCGGCAATCAGCGTATCAATCCCGTAATTCTGTCCGCCCATCAGGGCTTCACCGGAAAGTTTTAGTAAAATTCGTTTGAATGCAGGTTTCATTTTGTAAGTGGTAAGTGGTAAGTGGTGAGTGGTAAACGGTAATTGGATTGAAGTTTTTCAACTTACCACTTACCACTTACCACTTACCACTATTTGACCGTCATTGAAGCGACTTCGGCTACGAAATCGTCTTGTTTTTTCTCGATTCCTTCGCCTAATTTGTAGCGGGTAAAACGGCGGATCGAGATATTTTCTTTGATCGCGGCGATTTTTTCAGTTACCAGATCGCCGATGGTTTTGCTCGGGTCTTTGACAAAAGGCTGTTCGGTCAAAACCGTTTCTTCATAGAATTTATTCAAGCGACCTTCGATAATTTTGTTTAAAACATCTTCGGGCTTTTTTGAATTATTTTCATCATTTTTCAATTGTTCCATCAGGATTTCACGTTCCTTATTGACCGCTTCTTCGGGAACTTCTTCGCGTTTGACATACTGCGGATCAACGGCGGCGATGTGCATTGCGACATCTTTTACCAACTGCTGAAACTCTTCTCCGCGTGCGACAAAATCGGATTCGCAATTGATCTCGACCAAAACACCGACCTTTCCGCCCATATGAATATAAGAACCGACCGCACCTTCCGCCGTTACACGACCTGCCTTTTTGCTCGCCGTCGCCATTCCTTTTTTGCGTAGAACTTCGACCGCCTGTTCGATGTCGCCGTCTGTTTCAACTAACGCTTTCTTACAATCTACCATCCCCGCACCTGTTTTTTCGCGGAGTTCCTTTACTAAATTCATTGAAATATCTGCCATAACTTGCTCCAAAATTTATTTATTATAATTACTTTATAAAAAAGCGTAGCTCGTAAATCAACAAGTGTCGAGAGCTACGCTTTATCTATTAAAAATCTTTTAACTTAACTTGCTGATGCTTCTGTTTTTTCCGCTTCGTCTTCAGATTTTTCTTCTTTTGTATCCGAATCTTCAGCTTTTGCCGCTTTTTCTTTTTTAGAATCTTCTGAATTTAACGCTTCTTTCGTTTCTTCGGAAACTTTTTTCTTGGCAACATTTTCCGTGTCAATCGCTTCAATCGCTTCTCTGACATCTTCGGAAGCGGCGGTTTCAACATCGGATTCGACTTCCTGCACAAGATTGTCCGCTCCGGCAACTTCGGGAACACTTGCTCCTTCGGTAGTTGGTTCAAGTGAAATCGGATGAGTTTCCTTCGCCGTTGCAACCGATTTATCAGCGATATTTATTGCCGGTTCTTTGACTTCTTCAGCGGTTTCCACCTGTTCGGCGGTAACTTGCGAATCATCGCCTTCCGCCATTTCGGTCATTCCTTCATTGGCAACATTTTGCCCTTCAAGAATCGCATCGGCAACTCTCGAAGTGAAAAGTCTGATTGCCCGCAGTGCATCGTCATTGCCCGGAATTACATAATCAATTCCATCGGGCGAACAATTTGTGTCAACAACTGCAACCACCGGAATATCAAGACGGTTTGCTTCCTTAACGGCGATGTCTTCTTTGCGGACATCAATTATGAAGATCAGATCGGGAAGTCCGTTCATATCCTTGATTCCCGCCAAGTTTTTCATTAATTTTCCGTGTTCACGGTCGAGTTCAAGACGCTCTTTCTTCGTCAGCATTTCCGCTCGTCCGTCTTCCTGCATTGCTTCAATTTCCTTCAGACGTTTGATTGAATTCTGCACCGTTTTAAAGTTTGTCAGAAGTCCGCCGAGCCAGCGATTGTGGATGTAATATTGATTACATCTCTCTGCTTCTTCAACGATTGCTTCTTGTGCCTGACGTTTTGTGCCGACAAATAAAACCTTTGCCTTCGGATGTTCCGTCATATAATCCTGTACGAATCCGAGTGCATCACGAAATAATTTTTGCGTTTTTTGCAGGTCTATAATATAAATGCCGTTACGTTCTCCGAAAATATATTCCTTCATTTTCGGATTCCAACGGCGAACTTGATGACCAAAATGAACTCCCGCTTCGAGAAGTTCTTTCATTGTTACTGTAGCCAAGATGTTAAATCTCCTTTTCTTATTGGTTTATGTATTCGTCAAAATCTAATTTTTTTAAACCAAAGAATTTTGACGATGGTTTTTGGTCTTCGGACTTTGGTCTTCGGATTCTTTCAAAAACCGAAGACCAAAAACCAAAGACCAATAAAATTATCTCTTCGAGAATTGGAACCTAGCTCTCGCTCCCTTCTGACCGTATTTTTTACGTTCTTTCTTGCGGGGATCGCGTGTTACGAGTCCGGCTTTTTTCAAAGTCGAACGCAGATCCGAATTATATTCCAACAAAGCTCGGGTTATTCCGTGGCGAACCGCACCGGCTTGTCCTGAAATTCCGCCGCCCGCGACATTTATTAAAATGTCGAACTTACCCGAAGAATCGGTTAAATTAAGCGGCTGGCGAATAATCATTCGTAGAGCTTCGTTCGGAAAATAATTTTCAAATCCGCGTTTGTTTATCTTGATCTCACCGCTGCCGGGACGTAAATAAACTCTCGCCACCGCATTTTTTCTGCGACCTGTTCCGTAATATTGTGTATCTGCCATATTTTTA
>JBGTKR010000471.1:0-4506 GCA_041744535.1 Pyrinomonadaceae bacterium | reverse complement strand
AAAGCGGAGTTGGGGAAACTGAAAAAACAGACTTAATTTCTATGGCAGATTTAGCAAAGTATCAACAATCTATCGAAAAATTTAATTCTTCATACGCCAAGGAAGCCTTAAAAGAGCCGGTGAATTTTTGGGGGTTGGCGGGGTTTGCCGTGGCGGCGGCTTATACTCAAAGTTTTATTCCTCTGCTCGTTGCAATAATTTTTGAACTGGCTTATGTGATGATCGTGCCGAATCTGCCGTCTTACCGAAAACTCGTTCAGGATCGTGAACGCCATCGTCTTAAATCTCTTAATAAATCGCAACGCGAGAAAATGATAAAATCCTTCAGTCCGCGTGAACGTGAAGCGGTTGAATATCTTCGTTGGCAGAAAAATAAAATTCAGGAAAATTATAAAAAATTCTCAGGTGCAAAGGAAATCCCGACAAATCTGCAAACTTTAGACAGACGTTGGGAGGATTTTGTTGATCTGCTCGATATTTATCGCCGCCGAAAACAGCATCTAAAATCAATCAATCGCCAAGCAGTTCACAATCAATTAGCCCAAGCATTTCGTGCGGCGGAAGATTCTGAAGATGAAAAAACAAGACGCATCCAACAAACCAACGTCGAAATTCTCAAACGCCGTCTGGCTTCATTTGATGAATTGGAAAGAAGTGTAAAACTGGTCGAAGGACAATTACAATCAATCGAAAACTTCTTCGGATATTTAAATGATGAAATTGTAACAATGTCCACCCCCGAAAAATTCTCACTACTCGATTTTGAACAGCTTTCCGATTCCATCGCAATGACCAAACAAATGCTCGACGCAACTTCGGATTCCGTCGGTGCTTTGGATGCTTACAACCGCGAGATGGGAAATTACGAATTGCTTCCCGAAAATAGATAACTCATCATTAAAATTTCTAAAAAAAAGAGCAAGAATGTTAAATTTCTTGCCCTTTTTTTTAATTATAGTAGTATTCTTTGAATACCATGGTTTCACAAAGGAATTGACCGGAGTGTAAGGATGATTTTTTATTTTTCAGATTATACATTTTTCCCCCTCATTATATTTATCTTGTGTATTCTTGTATTGGCAATTTTGGCAGGACCCTTTTTGGTAATTTACTTTGTTTTTCGTAATCCTGATAAGAGACCGTCAGATTATGTAGTCTTTAAAAAATACGCAAAGTGGTTAGGACTTATAATTAATGCAACAGCAATTTTCTTTCTCTTATCTACGAAGATACCAGGGCTATCTATAAACGCCCTTAACATCTCCAGACTAGTTTTTATCTCGTGGCTTATATCTACATTGGCTTTGATCTTTGGCATTATATCTCTTCCGAGGTGGCAAGGATTCGTTACTTTAATAACCTTCTGTGTTGTATGGTTTTTTAGTTTTGTTTTGCTTTCTTCACACTGATGCCGCTCCAAACTTGATACTTTTTTATCTTTCCAATAGAATGATTCGTTTCGGAACAGTCCGAAATTTACAGCTATTATTATTAACAAACATTTAACAAAACAGGATAGAAACGAATTATGAAAAAAGTAGGAATATTGGCGGGGCGTGAAGTTACGTTTCCCGAAGCGATTATTAACAGTATAAATGAAAAAGGCGAAGGCAAAGTTGAAGCCGAAATGGTTAAACTTAACGGGATTCGGCTGGATGAAGAGAAGAAATATGACGTAATTATTGACCGAATTTCGCACGAAATTCCGTTTTACCGGGCGACTTTGAAGCGTTTTGCTTTGGAAGGAACACACATTATCAACAATCCTTTCTGGTGGTCGGCGGATGATAAGTTTTTTAACTTTGCACTCGCATCAAAATTGGGCGTGGCAATTCCGAAAACGGTTTTGCTGCCGCAACACAGTTACATTAAAGATATTGTCAGCGATTCTTTGAGAAACTTGGAATTTCCGATTGATTGGGAAGGAATTATCGAATACACGGGATTGCCCGCGTTCTTAAAACCGTTTGACGGCGGCGGTTGGAAAAATGTTTCCAAAATCCATTCTCTGGAAGAACTCTGGTATGAATATAATCAGACCGGAACGCTTTGTATGACTTTGCAGGAAGGAATTGAATTCGATCAATTCGTCCGCTGTTACTGTGTCGGCAAAGAGAAGGTTTTGATTATGCCGTATGATCCGTCGAAGTCGTATCTGTCAGGCGAGCAGTATATTCCGAATCCGAATTATCTCGAAGCAAAATTAGCTAAACGGGTTGAAAAAGATGTCAAAACGATTTGCAATGCTCTCGGTTATGATCTGAACACGGTTGAATTTGCGATCAAAGACGGCGTTCCCTACGCGATTGATTTTATGAATCCCGCACCCGATGCCGAACTCGCCTCGGTCGGTGAATATAATCATCGCTGGATCGTTGATAATTTGACCGAATTCATTTTGAAAAACATCGAAAAAGGTTTTGACAAACCCGAATACCGTTGGGACGCAATGTTAAATCCGAAGCCGAAGGCAAAAAGAAAGACAACGGCAAAAAAGAAAACAACAGCAAAAGCCAAAACAACAAAAACACGCTCGAAAAAAGCCAGTTCGGAATAAAAGTCGGCAGAAGGCAGTAGCAGTTGGCAGAAAAGACAAAGACGTATATCAAAACTTTTGATATACGTCTTTGTCTTTTCTGTACTTTGAATCTTAAATCTTAAATCTTAAATCTTAAATCTTATACTAAGTTACAGGAATAAAATGAGATGAGATTACTAAGAAACTGTTTGAAAACTCAAAAGTTCCGTTAGGAACGTCATATTTATAGATTGAAATAAAGTTGAATTTGAACGAGTTCCGTAGGAACGATATATTTTTAATGCCGTTCCTACGGAACTCCACATCTATATTCCACAATATTCTATATTCCACAATATTCTATAAATATTTCACTCCTACGGAGCTAATCATTGAGTTTTCAAACAGTTTCTAAAATTTAAGCGGTGAAATATCTGCATATAAGACAAGCACCCCGTCGGTCGAAGCGACTGCCAACCCTCTTTTGAAATGAGGTGAGTTTACATTAAAACAAATTTTTGAAATATGTTGATTAATTTCTTCATCAAAACGCCCACCAACCTCTGACAAATTGTGTTGTAAATAATGACAGAAAAAGAACTGACCAAACAATAAACAGTATTTTGGATTGTATGCTACAAAACCCCTTAATGTTGATTATTTTACACGATTAAAAGATTTTCGTCAGCAATACCAAGACTGTTTTTTGAAAAGACGAACGGATGCCGTGGCAAGCGGAGTTAAAAGAAGAAAATCTGACACCGGGCAGAGTGATGCGAAGTTTGGCAAAGAATTTAATCGAGGTAGGTGTGAGCAACGATGAGGTGCTACGTCGAGGAAAATCGCCGGGGTGGAAAAAAGGACGTAAAAGAAGTCGTCCGAAAAGGTATGAAATAGAGCTAAAAGCCAAGAAAAAGGCGATTGAGCCAATGCAAAGAGAATGAAAGAAGAGAAACAGTAAAGAAAAAGTGAGGAAAACAGCTTGAAAAAACGTCAGGCTTTTTTCTGCTTTTGTCTAAAGTCGAGTCAACAACTAACAGCAATTAATTAGGCAAACCATCCCAATTCCCGACAATCGGCTCATCTCCGGGATTTCCGAATGCAACTATTATGTCTGCAAATCCCGTCGTATTCGAGTTTCGCAAATAGAATCCGCCATTCCGGTATATTCCGATTGAATCCTTCCCGTCGCTGTCCCAATCTCCGGCAACCGGCTTATCACCCGGATTTCCATAAACAAAACTGATGTCCGCAAAACCTGTGATATTCATATTTTTTAAATAGACGATTCCGTTTGAAGGACGGAAGACTCCAGCCGTATCAATCCCGTCGCCGTCCCAATCACCGACAATCGCAACATCATTCGGATTACCAAACACAAAAGTTGAATCCGCTGTTCCCGAATTATTTGAGTTAGTCAGTATAAAAACACCCGTTGACGGACGATAAACACCAACCGTATCAACCCCGTCCCCATTCCAATCGCCCGCAATCGGCTGATCTCCGGGATTGCCGAATGCAAAGACCAAATCTGCATCTCCAGTCGTATTGGAATTTCTCAAATAAAATACACCGTTGCGATAAACACCGATTGAATCCTTTCCGTCACCATCCCAATCTCCTGCTATTGGTATATCGCCGCTGACTCCATAAAAAAGTGAAGTATCTGAATTACTATCGTTATAAGAATTTTTCAAATATGTGAAGCCATTTGAAGGTCGGAACACTCCCTGAGTTATTTTTGGTTTGTAATCAAATCCACCAACTTCAATCTCTGTTAAGCGGCTGTATCCGTCAACTGAACCATTTATTACTATTCTTATTCGAGTTGTTAATACTGGTATTCCTCCAATAAAACTACGCCAAACCTTGTCATTATTTGTTACAGTTTCATACGTTATCCATTTTGAGCCGTCCCAATACTGTAACTCGAAGTCTGTAATACCGTATTTTGAGAATGTTGTTGAAGATGTTGGTTCAATTGGATT
>JBGTKR010000470.1:0-3695 GCA_041744535.1 Pyrinomonadaceae bacterium | reverse complement strand
TAGCCAAGGATTATCGCGTGTAACTGTCAAAGGTAAAATCGGTTACATCAATAAAAGTGGAAAATATATTTGGAAACCAAGCTAACAACCTTTAGCTTTGCATATATCTTTTGCAAAAAAATTTATGAGCGAATTAAATTTCAATAGTTGGGTTTGTCCTTTGCCGCTTCGGGATTATCCGAGAATCGTGCTTGCACACGGTGGTGGCGGGAAACTTTCAAATGAACTGGTCGAGAATCTTTTTCTGCCTTTTTTTTCTAATGAAGTACTTGATAAATTGAGCGATTCGGCTTCTTTGGATATTGCCGAACTTGTCAAAGACGGTGGACGGCTTTCTTTTTCGACGGATTCGTTTGTCGTTCAACCACTGTTTTTTCGCGGTGGAAATATCGGGAATTTGGCGATAAACGGAACGGTCAATGATGTGGCAATGGCTGGAGCAAAACCGCTTTTTCTTAGCTGCGGGTTTATTATCGAAGAAGGTTTTGAAGTCGAATCTTTGGGCAGAATCGTGCAGACGATGGGCGAACAAGCCCGAATTGCCGATGTTAAAATCGTAACGGGCGATACGAAAGTTGTGGACAAAGGCAAAGGCGACGGGCTTTTTATCAACACTTCGGGAATCGGCGTAATTCCGAAAGATGTAAATCTCGCTCCAAATCTCGCACAAGCGGGCGATGTCGTTATCGTTTCGGGCGAGATCGGTTTGCACGGCGTGGCGATTATGTCGGAACGCGAGGGTTTGGATTTTGATGCTCCGATTGAATCCGATTGTGCGAATTTGAATTTTCTCGTCGAAGAAATGCTTGCGGTAACAAAAGAAATTCGAGTCCTTCGTGATCCGACACGCGGCGGAATCGCTTCGGCTTTAAATGAAATCGCTAAAGCATCAAATGTCGGAATCGCTCTGGTCGAAAGAGATGTTCCCGTTCCAAATCTTGTGCGTTCGGCATGTGAATTTTTGGGACTCGATCCATTTTATGTGGCGAATGAAGGAAAACTGCTGGCAATTGTTCCGCGTGAAAATGCGGACGAACTTCTTGAAACAATGCAAAAAAATGAGATCGGCAAGAAAGCCGCGATCATCGGCGAAGTCGTTGAATCTCATCCCGGAATGGTCGTTGCAAAAACGGGAATCGGCGGCACGAGAGTAGTTGATATGCAGCTCGGCGAACAGCTTCCGCGAATTTGCTAGAAGGATTTTGAAAAGTGAAATTAAAAGAAATTCAACATTTAATTGATTATAACTTTTAAGAAATTTTCTTTAATGCAACAAAATTTGCTTTGATTGTCTTATCCAAATCTTGTTTTGAATGTTTGGCGGAAATAAAAACTCCTTCAAACTGCGAAGGCGGAAGATAGATTCCGCTTTCAAGCATTTCGTTAAAATATTTTGCGAACATTTTCGTATCGGAAGTTTTTGCACTGTCAAAATCAGTAACCTTTTCGTTTGTAAAAAACAAAGTGGACATCGAACCGATGCTGTTAAATGTTAGTTCGAGGTCTAATTCTTTCAAATTATTTTTTATTCCTTCATAGAGGTATTCGCTCGATTCATTGAGGTCTGTGTAAAAATCTTCGTCTTCATCAATAATTTTCAAGGTTTCAAATCCGGCGGTCATTGCCAAGGGATTTCCCGAAAGCGTTCCGGCTTGATAAACCGAACCGGATGGGGCAATCATTTCCATAATTTCTTTTCTTCCGCCGTATGCACCGACGGGCAGACCGCCGCCGATGATCTTGCCGAAGGTCGTCAAATCGGGTTTTATGCCATAGATTTCCTGTGCTCCGCCTTTTGCCAGACGGAATCCGGTCATTACTTCGTCAAAGATCAAAAGTATTTTTTCCGCAGTGCAAAGCTCGCGTAAAGAACTCAAAAAATCTTTTTCAGCCGGAACGCAGCCCATATTTCCCGCAACCGGCTCGATAAAGACGGCGGCGATCTCATCTTTATTCTGTTCTACCAGAGCATTGACCGAATCAATATCGTTGAATTTTGCATTCAAAGTATCTTTCGCCGTTGATTTTGTAACTCCGGGACTGTCCGGCAGACCGAGTGTTGCAACGCCCGAACCCGCACGGCTTAAAAATGAATCGCCGTGTCCGTGATAGCAGCCTTCAAACTTTAAGATTTTATCCTTTCCCGTAAATCCGCGTGCCAGACGCATCGCACTCATCGTCGCTTCCGTTCCCGAATTGACCATACGGACGATTTCAACTGAAGGCACGGATTTTTTTATTAATCGGGCGAGTTTTATTTCCTGCTCGCAGCTTGCACCGAAACTCGTGCCTGAAAGAGCTGTTTCCCGTATCGCTTCGATCACTCTTTCGTGAGCATGTCCGAGAATCATCGGTCCCCACGAGCCGATGTAATCAATAAATTCATTTCCATCCGCGTCCCAGATTTTCGCTCCCTTTGCACGCTCGATATAAAGCGGATTACGCCCGACCGATTTAAATGCACGAACCGGAGAATTTACTCCGCCCGGCATCAAACTTTGAGCTTCTTCAAATAATTTGTCGCTTTTTGTAGTATTCATTTTTATTTATCGTCTTACTTTCTTAATTCTTTTTTCGCGTTTATTCGTGTTTATTCACGGGCAAAACTCTTATACTTTTAAAATCCTTGCCACATCCTTTGCAAAATACGTAATGATCAAATCCGCTCCGGCTCGTTTGATCGAAGTCAAACCTTCGAGCATCGCTTTTTCGGCATCTATCCAGCCTTTTTCGCCTGCCGCTTTTATCATTGAATATTCGCCGCTGACATTATAAGCCGCGAGCGGAATTTCAAATTCTTCTCTCGCACGGCTGATGATGTCTAAATACGCAAGTGCGGGCTTGACCATAATTATATCCGCTCCTTCGGAAATATCCGCGGCGATCTCACGCATTGCCTCGCGTCCGTTTGCACCGTCCATTTGATAGCTCTGCCGGTCGCCGAACTGCGGAGCCGATTCCGCCGCTTCGCGGAAAGGTCCGTAAAAAGCGGACGAAAATTTTGCCGCGTAAGACATTATCGGAATTGCCGAAAAATCATTTTCGTCCAATATTCGCCGGATTTTTGCCACACGCCCATCCATCATATCGCTCGGAGCGATCATATCCGCACCGTTTTCGGCATGTGAGAGGGCTTCGCGTGCCAGAAGTTCAAGCGTCGGATCATTTAATACATCGCCGTTTTCGATCTTTCCACAATGCCCGTGCGACGTATATTCGCACATACAAACATCCGTAATGACGATGAGTTCGGGAAATTCCCGTTTGATCTCCCGCAGGGCTTTTTGAATAATGCCGTTTTCGTTAAACGCTTCGCTTCCGATTTCATCTTTTTTATCGGGAATACCGAACAAAATAACCGCTCTGATTCCAGAATCTAAAAGTTCTTCACATTCCTTCAGGGCATTGTCAACCGACAGCTGAAAAATATCCGGCATCGAAGTTATTTCGTTTTTAATCCCTTTTCCTTCAACAATAAAAAGCGGAAAAATAAAATCATTCGTCGAAAGATGCGTTTCGCGGAACATATCACGCAAAGCGGCGTTTTTCCGCAAACGACGCAGACGGGAAACGGGGAAATTCGGTAAATTAAAATTGCTCATTTATTTTTTTGCCACGAACAAACACGAAATTTCACGAAAAAGAGAAGAAATTTTAGCTACAGATTTTCACAGATTAACACGGATAAAGAAATG
>JBGTKR010000469.1:0-7003 GCA_041744535.1 Pyrinomonadaceae bacterium | reverse complement strand
TAAAGGGCAGAGAATTTTCCCCGTTTATTGAGAGGAGTCTGTTTCAGCCACTTTTGATGAAAAACACGAATTTTTTCTGGATTGGACATCTAGGGTTTTATCTACCTAATGCACAAAAAAAGATAAATATCCAAATAGCTCCAACCGAAAACATCAAGGGACAACAAAATTATCTCGGCTCAACATTTGAGGGAAAAGAGGAAGAAGGAAACGAAATTTTACGCGGACAAGTTCACGACCCGACTGCGTATCGTATGGACGGAATCGCCGGACACGCCGGACTTTTTTCGACGGCGGATGATTTGGCGAGATATTGTCAGATGATTTTGAATGGCGGGATTTTGGACGGCAAACGGGTTTTGTCGGCAGCGACTGTGGCGAAGATGACGAAGCCTTATGTTATTTCCGAAAAGGGTGAAACACGCGGTTTGGGTTGGGATATTGATACGGGATTTTCGTCCGTGAGAGGCGAACTTTTTCCGCTCGGTTCTTTTGGACACACGGGTTTTACGGGGACGGGAATTTGGATTGATCCGTTAAGCGAAACATTTGTTATTTTTCTTTCAAATCGTGTTCATCCTGACGGAAAAGGCAATATTGTTGATGTCCGTGCGAAAATTTCAACCGTTGCGGTATCGGCAATTACGGACATCACGCCGAATCAAATCCGCGAATTTGAGACAAAATATAACGCGGAAATTGCCGCCCAAATTTCAGATTTCAAATCTCGAATTTCAGAAACTCAAAACACACAAACAAATCAAAAACCAAAGACCGAAGACCGAAAACCGAACAACGCAATTGTTTTAAATGGAATTGATATTTTAGAGAAAAATAATTTTGCTCAATTAAATGGTTTGAAAATCGGTCTGGTTACAAATCACACGGGCAGAAATCGTGCGGGAAAAACTACTATTGATATTTTGAATGAGGCGAAGAATGTTAAATTAGTTTCGCTTTTTTCGCCCGAACACGGCATTCGCGGAGAACTCGACCAATCGAAAATAAATGATTCAAAAGACGAAAAAACGGGTTTGCCGATCTATTCGCTTTATGGCGAATCACGCCGCCCGAAGCCCGAACAACTCGAAAATCTGGACGCTTTGGTTTTTGATATTCAGGATATAGGAACGCGGTTTTATACTTATATTTCCACGCTTCGATTCGTTTTGGAAGAAGCGGGGAAGGCAAAGAAAAAAGTTTTTGTTCTGGATAGACCGAATCCGATAAACGGTATGGATGTTGCGGGAGCAATTGCCGATGAAGATAAATTATCTTTTGTCGCAACTCACACTTTACCGATTCGTCACGGAATGACAATCGGCGAATTGGCTTTAATGATGAATTCCGAACGCAAAATCGGTGCAAATCTGGAAGTTGTAAAAATGGAAAATTGGAAACGCTCGATGTGGTTTGATGAAACGAATCAGACTTGGATAAATCCCTCGCCGAATATGCGTAGCCTGACTCAAGCGACGCTTTATCCCGGAATAGGTTTGCTTGAAACGACAAATTTATCCGTCGGACGCGGAACGGATACGCCCTTTGAAGTTGTCGGCTCGCCGTGGCTGGACGGAAAGAAACTGGCTAAGGAATTAAATGAAAAAAGTTTGCCCGGAGTTCGTTTTGTTCCGATAAAATTTATGCCTGCATCTTCCGTTTATAAAGATTTGGAATGTAATGGGATAAACATAATAATTACAAACAGAAAAATATTTGAACCAATTCAGACCGGACTTGAAATCGCCGCTTCTTTAAGAAAAAGTTATCCTCAAAAATGGGAAATAGATAATTATAATCGTCTGCTGGTAAATTCGGAAACTTATGAAAATATCCAACAAAATAAGGCATTTAATCTGACAACAAAGAGTTGGAAACAAGATTTGAACGAATTTATGTTACGCCGAAGTAAATTTTTTCTTTACAAATAAATAAATTAGAGTTATAAGAATAGAATAATTTTTTTTCAAAATCCGACTAATTACCAATTTCAACAAGTATTTTGATAAAAAAAGTTTAAATTGAACCATAAGCATAGCTTAATGCTTTGCTAAAATCATTAAAAAATACTTATGGCAAGGTTTGAAAAAACTAACGGAAAAATATAAACTTTTTCAAAGTTTTATATTTTTTTGAGTGTTGCTTTCTATTGATAATCGTTTCTGTGTCGGAAGTTTCTACACATCCACATTAATTGTTTTAAACGTCAATTTGGAAACCCAGGTTTTTAAAACTAAATCTAAAGTTTTTCTAAGGAGGAAATTCAATGGCTAGAAGATTTATTTATATTGGTGTCATTCTTATTTGTTTCTCATTCGTCGGCTCTATATTTGCACAAGGCACGACATCGCGTATGACCGGAACCGTTACCGATAATTCCGGTGCGGTTGTGCCGGGAGCAGTTGTAACCCTTACGAATGAAGGAACGAGAGCATCTCTAACCACAACTACCGGCGAGAACGGTAATTATACGTTTGATTTAATCCAGTCAGGCACTTATACGGTGAGCGTAGAAAAGACCGGTTTTAATAAAGTTGTTTCAACGAACAATATGGTCAATGTCAATGTGCCGACAACCGTAAATTTTAAACTTGCAGTTGGTGATGTTTCAGCAGTGGTTAATGTTGAAAATACCGCTGAACTCGTTCAAACCAGCACATCAGGGAATTTAGGAACTACTATTGAAGAAAAAATAATTGAGGCAGTTCCGATTGTCGGACTTCGTGGTCGAAATCCTTTGGATATTGTTGATTTTCAACCGGGTGTAACTGTCGGAGCGAATACAGGTGGTGGTGTTCACGTCAACGGTTCACGAGACAGGTCTTGGAATTATACACTCGATGGCATTGATATAAATGAAGCGAGTGCGGGCGGTTCGGGTTTTACGCCGCTTCGTCCAAATCCCGATTCAATTCAGGAATTCCAAATTGTAACAAGTAATTTTACCGCCGAACTTGGCAGAAGCACGGGGGGGCAAGTTACGTTTGTTACAAAAAGCGGAACAAATGATTATCACGGAAACTTGTTCGAGTATTATCAAAGTCCGGGTTTTAATGCTAATGAATTTGAAAATAATTTATTAGGAATTGAAAGACCGAAGTTTATTCAGCATATCTTTGGCGGCAGCTTTGGTGGTCCGATTCCGAATCCGGGTTTCGGAATAGACACGCCTTTCTTCAAGCCGATGAAAGACAAAGCATTTTTCTTTGTAAATTTACAGTTCCTACGAGCTACCCAAACTTCTCTAGTTCAAAGAACGGTTTATACTCCCGAAGCCAGAAGTGGTTTGTTTAGATATGTTGTAGGTGGTCAAAATAATCCTGCCGGGGCAACCAGTGCCACGGTTGATGCAACAGGAAGACCGTTACTGCCAAATTGTGGTGGTGCAGTTACAACCAATTGTATTGCTACCTACAATGTCGGAACAAATCCTTCGGGAATCGGTCCCGACTCGTCTCTGTTAGGCGTTATTAATTCTATGCCGACACCGAACGATTATGGTTCAGGCGATGGTTTAAACATTGCGGGCTTTAATTTTTTGACACCGCAATTGGAAAACCAATGGGATTTTGTAACGCGAGTTGATTATAAATTTACCGACAGTAATACAATGTATGTGCGTTATGCACAGGGAAGACAGGAAACACTTGGTGATTCCGTCAACGGCGGCGGTGCGGTTTTTCCGGGAACTCCCGTAATTGTAGCGACTGACCGAAAACCGAAAAACTTAGCCATCAATCATAGATTTTCGCCAACCGGAAATACGACAAATGAGTTTATATTCGGTTACAGTGAATTTAGCTTTGATTTTATCGCTCCCAATCCCGACCCGTTTTATATATTTTCGTTTAATCTTCCTGATACTCCAAATACGAATGTTCGTGGAAACTCCAGATCGGTTAGAACAATACAATTTGTTGATAACCTGACTTATATTTTTTCATCGCATCTTTTGAAAGCAGGAGTCAACTTGAGATTTGGTCGCCATACGGATGATCGTTCATCGGTTGGTGGAACTGTTATTGAAGGAACTCTTGATTTTAGTGCTTCTCGAAATAACAATTTTACGGCATTTAATCTTCCCACAACAGGAATAAGTTCAAATGATGCAACACGCCTGAGAAGTCAGATAAATGATTTTCTCGGTCGGGTTGGAAATTACAGCCAGTCATTTGTGTCGAGTCTTGATGGAAATTCGTTTGAACCACCGGGAACACGTTGGAACTTCC
The DNA here is from genome assembly GCA_041744535.1 of Pyrinomonadaceae bacterium. GTDB lineage: Bacteria > Acidobacteriota > Blastocatellia > Pyrinomonadales > Pyrinomonadaceae > Aridibacter. Next base: position 2,774 of record JBGTKR010000469.1, on the reverse strand, counting down.
AGCATTTTTATCCCGAACTCGATTTTTATGTTCAGGATTCTTGGAAACTTACACGTAATTTCTTGGTGGATTTAGGCGTTCGATATGAAGTTAAATTATCTCCATCATCAAGCGGATTGCCGATTTTAGCACCCGATCAATTAGTTGCAGTTGATGGAACTCCGTCAAATACGGTTGCCTGGGTTGAGAAGAAATTGTTTGAAAATGATTACAATAACTTTTCGCCATCGGTCGGATTTGCCTGGGATGTAACGGGAAAGGGTAAAACCTCGGTCAGAGGAAATTACCGCTTAGCGTATGACCGGCTTAATTCGCAAGTCAACGGGGCACAGCTTTTCCAAAATGCACCGGGAAACAATTTCGGCGTTTCAAATACTACCTTTGCACAAAGCGGCGGACTTTTGAGGAACGGCTTGCCTGTTTTAACTCCGACAACTACTCCGCAGCAATTACGTCAACCTCCGGCGTTCGGAACGGGTTTAATCACCCTTTTTGATCCAAGAACTCAGTATCCTGAAGTTCACTCTTTCTCCGCAAGTTTTCAACAGGAATTATTTGCAAATACGGTTTTGGAAGTAAATTTCATACACAAACGCGGCGAACATTTGTTTGGCGGATATAACGCAAACCAAGCGAATTTCAATGCTCAACCGTCTGGTTTTAACAGCTTTTTGGATGAATTTAACCTAATTACAAACGATTCCAGTTATAACAGCCGACTGATAAATGCATTATATACGGGAAGTCCGACGAATAATGCCGGAACAGCAACCTTCCGTTCAACAAATTCAACAAATATATCGCGTGGTAATGTTGCCGCTGCAGCAGTTTCCGTATCTCAACGAACTTGCAGCAGTGCCGATGTAACAGCCGGCAGATGCACAGCCACAGGTCAGCAATTGATTGCACAAAACGGATTCAGTCCATTTTTATTTCTTCCGTATCCGCAATTTGGAACGGTTCGGGTTTTGGATACGAATGACTATTCCCGCTACAACGGTTTAGATATAATTCTAAAACGTAGAATATCTGATGGAATCGGTTTTCAAGCCAGTTATACTCTGTCAAAATCCAAAGACACCCGTTCATTTGATCCGACATTTTCAACCGTCAGCACAGGAACGGTTCAATCGGCGGGAAGCACCCCGTTTGATAACGCCAACCGTGATCTGAATTTTGCTTGGTCGGATTTTGACCGTCGCCATGTATTTAATTTTACGTATATTTTCGAGTTGCCGATTGGTAGAAGCCGAAAGTTCTTTAGCGATATTCCAAAAGCTCTGGACCTGATTATCGGCGGATGGCAGTTAGCCGGATTGACAAACTATTCCAGTGGTCGTCCGTTTACTGCGTATTCAGGATTATTTACATTCTCCAATTCGGTTTCAACTCCTGTAAATTGCAGCGGATGTCCGCGTAATCTTGGGACTGTAGCAGAAGAAAACGGCACAAGTTATTTCTTTACCGCCGCTCAACGGGCGATGTTTTCACAACCCGCCCCGGGCGAGTTCAGCGATACCGGAAGAAATTACTTCATAGGTCCGCCGGATTTCCGCACGGATTTATCGCTTTCCAAAAAGTTCCGATTTACTGAGAGTATTAATTTTGATCTGCGGATTGATGCAAAAAATGCCTTTAATGCTGTATCTTATGGTCTGCCGACTACTACATTCACTTCTTCCGTGTTCGGAAGAATAAGGACTTCGATTGACAGTAGTTCCAGAAGAATACAGCTTTCGGGTAAATTCAATTTCTAAATTTAATTTGATCTTTAACTTGATCGGAAATACGGTTTTATTAGCTGTGTTTCCGATTTTTTTGTTTGCAAGTTAATTTAAATAATCGGAAAATTTTGTCTATGAAAAGTTTGCTTTTGAAAAATGCCAATGCTGTTTTGCCGGATGGGATTTTTAGTGGATGCAGCATATTAATTAAAAAAGGAATTATTAAAGAAATATCGGAAGAAGATTTTGATGCTGATGAAACAATTAATTTGGAAAACGCAAAATTATTTTCGGGCTTCATAGACATTCATAACCACGGAGCAGTCGGCTTTGATGTAAATGAATCTTCCGCAGATAACTTAATCGAAATCAGCAAATTTCTCATATCAAATGGTGTAACTGCCTGGCTTCCGACGCTTGTCCCCGATTCGGATGAAAATTATCAAAAATCAATAAATGCGATTGATGAATTAATAAAAATTCAAAAAGATTTGCCGATTGCTCAAAGTTTAGGCGTTCATTATGAAGGAGTTTTCGCCAACGAAAAAATGTGCGGTGCTTTGCGACCCCGTTTTTTTAAATCATTTAAAAATGGGGATGAAATTTCGCAGCTTCCAAAACTTAAAAATGGAATTCATTTAATAACTTTAGCACCGGAAGTTGAAAACGGAATTGATTTGATAAAGGAATTAACCGAACAAAATTGGATAGTTTCCATCGGACACACCAAGTCAGATTCAGAAACTTTAGAAAAAGCATTTCAGAACGGAGCAAAACATCTGACGCATTTTTTTAATGCGATGACGGGATTGCATCACAGAGATTTAGGGGTTGTCGGTTGGGCTTTAGGCAAAAAAGACGTAACTTTCGACATAATCGCCGACGGCGTTCACGTTCATCCGAAGATTTTGAAATTTGCCGTTGAAAATAAATCCACCGACAAAGTTTCGCTCATTTCCGATTCAATCGCTGCGACGGGTTTGGGAAACGGCGAATACAAAATCTGGAACGAAAAAATCTCGGTCATTGACGGCAAAACGCAAAACGAAA
>JBGTKR010000468.1:0-3703 GCA_041744535.1 Pyrinomonadaceae bacterium | reverse complement strand
TCGAGCGAATCCGGTCCGCCGAGATTTAATAAAACTACTCCGATTTTTTCTTGCATAATACTTTTTTTAGCCACGAACGAACACGAAAAGAACACGAAAAAATTAAAATCAAATTAAAATGCTTTTTATAAAACCAGACGTTCGTAATCCAAACGATCTTTGCCAAAATTAAGGATGATTGCCAATCGCAAATTTGTTGCTTTTAGATAATTTAAGGTTTGTGCCTTATGAACATTGATGATTTTATCCTGTGCTTTGAGTTCTAAAATTATTTGATTTTCAACCAAAATATCAGCAATATAATCTCCAACGATTCGACCGTGAAAACTAACTTTTATCGGAAATTGTTGTTTAGCTTCAATTGCATTTTCTTCCAACAAAATCATCAAAGCATTTTCATAAACCTTTTCGAGAAAACCAAAACCTAATTCTTTGCGAACTTGAATCGCCAGTCCGACGATTTTATAAGATAAATCTTTGTAAAGAATCTTTTCTTCCATAATTTGTTAGCCACGAACAGCCACGAAAAAGACACGAAATATTTTATTTATGTTTCATAGAACTTATCTTGTAATTTTGCAAATTTAGTATTCTTAAATTAAATCTTTAAAACTTTCGTGTTCCTTTCGTGTTTGTTCGTGGCTAATCTCCTAAACTGTCTTGGAAAATACTGGTTTTCCCTTTCTCATCTGTTCCAAATAAGCGTCAAAACACATCGCCACATTTCTGATTATCAAAATTCCCGAACCGATTATTTTTACCTTTTCGGCGTTATTTTCTAAAAGTCCCTCATTGATAAAAATATCCAGTTTTGGAATATCTGCGGCAAAGTATTCTTCAAAAACAATGTCGAATTTTTGTTCGATCTCGCGTTTGTCAATTTCCAGATGACACATCAACTGCATAATCGTTTCCTTGCGAACGTGGTCGTCAAAAGTCATCCGGTAGCCGACATTTGTAGCGGGAATTTGTTCATCAACCCGCGTGTAATAATCTTTGATGTTTTTTAGATTTTGAGCGTAAATATTTTGAAACTGCGAGATTGCCGACAGTCCAAAGGCGTAAACGTCCGCTCCGGCTTTGGTCGAATAACCCTGAAAATTTCGATACAAAGTATTTTCTTTTTGTGCTATTGCCAGATCATCGGTCGGTTTGGCAAAGTGATCCATTCCGATATATTCGTAGCCCGCCGCCGTTAATTTCTCAATCGTCATTTTCAAAATATTCAAACGCTCATCGGGCGTTGGCAAGGCTTCTTCGGGGATTATATTTTGATGTTTTTTGAGCCAGGGAACGTGAGCATAATTGAAAACGGCGATGCGGTTCGGCGAAATATCTATGATCTTTTCAACCGTCGCCGCAAAATCTCCGAGCGTCTGATACGGCAAACCATAGATCAGATCGAGATTAATACTTTGAAAGCCGAGTTCGTTTGCCCAATCTACAGCTTGTCTGGTGATTTCCTCCGACTGCACGCGGTTGATCGCTTCCTGCACTTTCAGATTAAAATCCTGCACGCCCATCGAAACGCGGTTAAAACCGATCTTTCGAAACGCTTCCATATGTTCGCGGGTCAAACCGCGTGGATCAATTTCGACGCTGGCTTCGAGTACTTCACTAAAATTAAATTTTGATTTGATAAAGCTGCCGATGTCCAGAATTTCTTCCGGCAAAAGATAAGAAGGCGTGCCGCCGCCCCAGTGCATTTGCTCAATATTGCGATTTTTCGAGATTTTCGGCAAAAGCAGTTCAATCTCTTTTTTTAAATAATCATTATAGTTGCTAATTGCACTCCGATCACTCGTAACCATCATATTACAGCCGCAGAAATAGCAGAGTTTTTCGCAAAAAGGAAAGTGAAAATAAAGCGAAATATCATTGGAATTCGCATCTAAATTTGTCTCAATAACTTCACGCTCAAAATCCTCCGCATCAAATTCCGCCGAGAAAAGCGGAGCAGTCGGATAAGAAGTATAACGCGGTCCGGGCTGATTAAACCTTTTTAGTAATTCAATATCAATTTCGCCAAATTCTTTCATAAAACTATTTTTTTGCCACGAACAAACACGAAAAGAACACGAAAAAGAAATTTATGTTTAATATTTGATACTGAATCAGTTCAAATAATCATTCTAAATCTGCGTCTGGCTCGTCAGTTTCAATACATTCTTCAAAACACTCTTTATGTGACCACGCAACAAAGTTGTGTTTTTCACCATTAATGAACTCAAGTGCTAGAATTACCGATATGTGACCGTCTGCTCCAGCGTCATCTCCGCAAACGGGACAGTAATAAGGTCGGTAAGGGACGAATGCGAACGGCTCATAATCGTTAGTAGTATTTATCGTGGTGCGAGTAAGCTGTCCGATAATTTCGTAGTTTATTCCTTCAGGTGGTTTGCTTAATAAGCGACGCATATTTAATTTTGCCTTTTTCTTGTTTCGTGTCTTTTTCGTGTTTGTTCGTGGCTAAACTCCTTGTTCTTCGTGATATTTCGCACTTAATTCCTTCACGCATTCAACAAAATACTGCGTATTTTCAACCGGAGTTTTCGGCGTGATGCCGTGTCCGAGATTAAAAATATGTCCCGCACCTTTGCCGTAACTTTTCAAAACACGCTCGGTTTCCTCGCGGATTTTTTCCTTCGGTGCATATAAAACGGTTGGATCGAGATTTCCCTGCAAACCTTTTTTGCCGTCAATCGCCGTGCGGACATCGCCGATGTTTCTTGACCAGTCAACACCGAGAACGTCGCAATTTAATTCTGCCAAACCTTTGTAAGAACTCACGCCTTTGGCAAAAACGATCACGGGCGAACCGTTTGTTTCGAGATTTTCACAAATATAACGCATATATTTGAGCGAATATTTCTCAAAATCGGTCGGCGTTAAAATGCTCGCCCAAGTGTCAAAAATCTGGACGGCATCGCAGCCGGCACGGATCTTCGCGTTCAAATATTCAATAATGGAATCCGCCAAAGTTTGCAAAAGTCTGTCGGCGGCTTCGGGTTCGTTATAGACAAAACTTTTTATTTTATCAAAATTTTTCGAGCCTCTGCCCTCGACCATATAACACGCAAGTGTCCAAGGCGAGCCGGAAAAACCGATCAGCGGAACGCGACCATTTAGTTTTTCCTTCGTCATTCGGACGGCTTCCATCACATATTCGAGCCGTTCGATTGCGTCGTCGGTTTTTAATTTATCGAGATCGCTCGGCTGGCGAATCGGTTCATCAAAAACCGGACCGACCGATTCGACCAATTCCAGGTGCATTCCGTATGCTTCGGGAATCACCAAAATATCCGAAAACAAAATCGCCGCATCCGTTTTGATAATATCAATCGGCTGAATCGTAATTTCCGAAGCGAGTTCCGGCGTTTTGCACGTCGTCATAAAATCGTATTTTTCACGAATCGCCCGATATTCAGGCAAATAACGCCCCGCCTGCCGCATAATCCAAACCGGCGTTCGCTCCGTTTCCTGCTGTTTGCAGGCTCTGATAAATAATGAATTTTCCAAAATATTAAAACCTTTTTTGCCACAGAATTTCACAGATTCACATCGATAGATAAACTTTTAATTTAAATTCTTTTCGTGTCTTTTCGTGTTAATTCGTGGCTGAAATTTCTTTTCCCAAATATCCAATAAATTCGCTTGCAAAATTTTTTGCATTCGATGCTGTAAAATCAGCTTTAAAACCTAA
>JBGTKR010000467.1:0-4584 GCA_041744535.1 Pyrinomonadaceae bacterium | reverse complement strand
TTGCAAATTTTGATTTTCGGAAGTGAACAGGCTTGAATTAAAGATCACAAAACCGAAGATCAAAACCGCCGCTGCTAACGGCAGAGCAAAACGCAGAGTCTGCCAAAATACGGGAAGTGGACGCTTAACTTTTTCGGTTTTGGCAATGTAGGAATTGAGCCGAAACGCAAAATCCTTCGGTGCTTCGACTCGCGGCAGACTTTGAATCATCTGCGTTAAATTCATTTCAGTTCGCTCAAACTCACGACAATTTTCGCATTTGTCGAGATGCGTTTTTGCCGGATCGTTCAAAATAGAACCAACTTCAAATTGTTTTTGAAAATCTTTACAATTCATAAAAATTACTCTGCAAAATATTTGCTTATCTTCTCCCGCAAAATACCGCGTCCGCGGCTGATGCGTGATTTTGTCGTCCCTAAACCCAAACCCAAAATTTCCGCAACTTCGTCATAAGTTTTGCCTTCAACCTCACGCAAAACGATTGCGGTTCGGTATTTTTCAGGCAAAGCGGCGATTGCTTTTTCGATCACATCCTTCTGCTCGTCGTTTATTAAATTATCTTCGGGCAGAGGTTTTTCGTCCATCGGTTGAAATTCCTTTTCCTCGCTGCCTTCCATTTGAAACAAACCCGTTAAAGAAAAAACCTTGCGGCGTTTCCGCTTGCGAATTTCGCTGATCGCTAAATTGGTTGCGATCCGATAAATATACGTCGAAAAAGCGTAATCGCTGTGATAGCGTTCAATCGCAAAATAGACGCGGACGAAAGATTCCTGTGCCAGATCAACCGCTTCCTCGTAATCGTTCAGCATCCGGTAAATATAATTTGTCAAAGGATTCTGATAACGCTTGACGATTTCCGCAAACGCATCTTTATCGCCGTTTTTTGTTGCTTCAATTAATTCGTGATCGGACAAAGTTTCAAACGACACGGCAGTTTCCAACACCTCCGCACCCGATTTTCCCATTTTGTCCAAAGCCATACACGCATACTTTTTTACAACATATCAGCGGCTAAAACCACCAACCGCTTTCGTTTTAATCACGTTTCAGGATCAAAAATGTTGCAATTTTATTTATTGCTTTTAATTTTGACGACAAAGAAAAATGATTTGTCGCCAACCGGCAATGAACTGATTAAAATCGGTTTATTCAACATAACTTCGACATTACCTGAACCCGTGCTTACATTTTCATAATTGACAATTTCGGTTAATTCTTTGTTTGCCGATAAAACTTCGCTGACATAAGGAAATCTTGCACTAAATGAAAATGAACCGAAACCGTAAGATTCACGGTTGGGAAGATCGGGAGTATAAAATTTCTGCAAAGCTAGCTCGGCGAATATCGGTCTTTCTGCTCCGACATCGGATTTTTGTCCTTTAAGAATAGTTCTGTAAGCGGCTTTTCCATCTGTTTTGATATTTTGAAATTGAGCTGAAATCACTTGAAAATTTGTAAAACCGAATTCGCGTTTAACGTCTTCGAGAGTTTTCGACAATTCATTTGAAACTGAAGATTTTTCGGATGTTTCCTTTGAACCGATTATTACATAAGTATAAACAGAATAACTTTGTGCATCTATATTTCGATTAGATTGATTTTGTGCATTTGCCTGAGTCAAAAATGTAAAACACATTATTGAAATACATAGAAACAGAAAAGTGAATCGAGTTTTTTTCATAATTTTCTCCTGAAATTTTGATTTGCTGATTTATTAACACAGTTTTAGAACAAAAAAGTTCCAAAAAAAAATACGGGCTTTGTAAACCCGTATTCTTTATAAAAATTTGTCAATTTTATTTAACCACCGTCCGTCCCGAATAATTCATCGCCGATGGTCGGACCGAATGTGATCGTGCTGATGGTTGTTTCCTCGATCTGTCTGCCGTCTTCCCAAAGCACGGTTTTATACGGCACGAGAGTTCCCTGTGCGTAGTTGTGATCGTAAAACTTGCGTAAATATTTTTTGCCGTCCTGCTCGTATTCAAGCATTTTCACGTGCAGATATTTTTTGCTGACGTAAAATTTTGTAGTGCGGTTTTCCTTGTCGGTTACGTTGACGATAAAATAATCAACGCCCATTATTTTGTCTTCTTTGACAAGTTCCACCTTTGAACCGTTCTCTTTGTATCGAAGCAGTGCCTCGACTCCGTGCCAGATTTGATTTTGAAAAGCGGCGGCGGCATCTTCACGCGGTGTAAAAACCGAATCGTTGAAAACTCCGAAAACCTTGTCGCCGTCATAGATCAAGGCAAATTCGGCATTCGGATATTTTTGGTCAAAGCGAATTTTTTCTTTGTCCAAACTCTCGGCACGCAAAATTCTCCGCTCGTAGATCGCGTTATTTGTTTTACCTTCCGAATCCACGAGTTTCATTTTGCCGAGTTCGACGGTGGTTTTCCGCACCTGATTAAGTGCCGGACGACCACGCAGACCGCTGTAAACAAGAATTGCGGATTCCGCCACCTGTTCTCCCGTAAAGCTCCCTTTCTTAGCAAGTTCGACAGGTTCGGGCGGATTATTTTTCGTGTCGTTTTTATTATCTGATTGAGCCAAAACCGTAAAAGTTCCGGCAATCATCAAAGTAACGGTTAATAGAAATGTCTTAAAACGCAAAACTATATGTTCTCCTCTAAAATTAAGTTTTAACAAGTTTCTTTACAGGGATTTTAACATAAACAATAAAAATCAGGAATTCAATTGTTTAATTCAATTTAATTGATGAATTGCAAATGATTTAAGATGCTTCCAAGATTTTACTATTTATAAATTCTTCTTTTATTATTCCAAAGATATTTGATAATCTGACTGAAATTCAGACATTTTCCATTTTCAGTTTTCCGTTTTCCATTAATAAAAAATGTTTCATATTGCCTTAGTCGAACCCGAAATTCCGCCGAACACGGGAAATATCGCCCGTCTTTGTGCCGCCACATTTACCGAACTTCATATCGTCGGAGTAACCGGATTCCGCCTTGATGAACGTGCCGTAAAACGTGCGGGACTCGATTATTGGGATGATGTCAAAATTCACAGACACATCGAATTAACAGATTTATATGAAAATCTTCCGAATTCCCGCTTTTTATATTTTACGACCAAAAGCGAAAAATCCTACTCCGATTGGAAATTTCAAGCTGAAGATTGCTTAATATTCGGACGCGAAACCCGCGGATTGCCCGAAGATTTACTAAAAGAAAATTGGGAAAGATGCCTGACAATCCCGATGCCGAACAAAAACGTCCGCAGTTTAAATTTAGCAACATCCGCCGGAATCGTTCTCTACGAAGCACTTAGGCAAACTGCATTTTAACATTAGACATTTTTCCAATATAACTGTTGTGTGTGTCTTGGTTTCAGCCTGTTTATGGTGTTTGAAAAAATAAAGTCGTAAAAGAAATTTATTGACGGACGGAACGCGGACACTCCTGTCCGCAAGTTTTATATTTGTTTTTGTCCACACGCGGACAAAAGTGTCCGCGTTCCGTTTTTTACGGCATTTATAAACAGGCTAAAAACCGGAAACTCAAAAGACATCTCACAGCCATATTATTTAGGAAAGATGTCTATTAAATTTTGGTTAATTTTCTCAAAATGTTTGTATTTTATATAATCATCCGTTACTATATTGAAAAATCAATCTTAAAAGCCCCCGAAAAGTTTTACTAAATTCCAATTTTGTAAGGAGAAATATGTCTAACAACAATGCAAAACCCGAAAGCAGAAAAAATGATATTGTCATCCAGGAACTCGAAGATGAAGTTCTGGTTTACGATCTACTCAAAAACAAAGCATTTTGTTTAAACAAAACTTCCGCCGTCATCTGGCAACTTTGCGATGGCAAGAAAAGCATAGAGGAAATTGCCTATGCAACAGGTAAAAAACTAAATTCTACAGTTTCAGATGAAATGGTCGGTTTAGCCCTTGAACAGCTTAATAAAGATGAGTTATTGGAAAGTAATCAAAATTCGTTCAGCTATTTGAATGGATTATCAAGACGAGAGGCAATTCGTAAAATCGGATTTACTTCACTAGTAGCCCTACCTATAGTTTCTTCACTTGTTGCTCCTAGTGCTTTACATGCAGCTAGCGGATGCCCCGACCCGAATAATAATATAAACGCCTCTCCGAATAACTGTCCATGTAATGGAGCTGATGATTGTGCTAGTACATGTTGTGGAACAGATAGCGGACCAAGAATTTGTGTTTCGGTAGGAGCTGACCTCGCAGGATCGGCGTGTCGTGCAGGTTGCGAATGTGCATCAGGTACTTGTTCTGGCACTCCGAGAACTTGTACGTAATATTTGAGATAGTCCAAAACTGTTTATTTTATTTCAATAATTACAAAACTTTACAATACTCGACTCAGATTTTTACATCGTTTCTCCGTAAATTTTCATCATATAAACATAACAGAACTTGAATAGTTCTTAAATTTTATTAAGGAGAAATAAGAGAAATGAAAATATTAAAGAGTTTTTTAATTTTATCAATCGCAATTTTAGGTTTTTCGTTTGCTAATGCCGAAGCCCGAAGTTTTTCTACTGACGGCGATATTCCGCAGGCAGCAATTGAAAAGAAAGT